>JAISAN010000020.1 GCA_031266635.1 Treponema sp.
TTTTTACCCCTTAAATGCCTGAAAAGTCGAAATACCCGCAACTCATACGAACAGGGCGTAGTAGAGAGCTTCAAGTAGAGGATCGGTTATGGGCATAGCTGTAAAAACAGGGTCTGGGGATGAGTAGTGAAAGAGCGTTATTCTTGTCTTCATTATAACAGCACCGCCTTCGGCATAGGAATTCTCCGAGTGCACAAAATATTCGTTATCACGATTCGATGTATTAATACAACAAATGTAGCTGTACAACATCGGTGATATTCCGTCCACGAAACCAACATCCACATCTACTGGAAAGGCGCCCCGTAATACGTACACTTTCCTGTTATCGGCAGGGAGTACAATTTCCCCGGTCGCGGGAATGTCAAATACTTGAATGTTATTCATCCTGGTCTCCTTCAAATCGTGCTATTATGGAACATACGTCCATACAGTTGATATTATACATCACATATCATACAAATGCAAGGAAAAAAAGACAAAAAGGGGGAATTTCCAGCTATTCTTCCACACGAAAACGGTTTACATACACCGGGTCGTTGAAGGTAATGGCGCTCAACAGAATATCCCAGCCAAAACCCCGCCCGAGCCGCTGTAAGGCCCGGTTTGTCAGGCAGGACAAAAAAGCATAAACAGCCTCGTTATGCGATGTATGTTTGGTTTCAATATATGACCTTTAATCCGTCTTCTTTATATAATCCCATATTTTTATCTACGCTAATCAATATAAAATCATTCCATATCGCTTCCCATATTAAAAACCTGTCAAACGGGTCTCTATGATACATTGGCAATTTATAATTTGTTATTACGTTATTATTATCAATATCCTTGCACAAATAATAACTATTATTTAGTTCCTCAAAAAAGTCATCGGGGGTTCCGCCGTTAAGGAATAATTTTTCCAACCCATACTTTATGGATATTTCCCATAAACTTATGGGACTATAATAAATATCATTATCTTCATTCAATAGTATTGATTTTATTTCTTTTGATAATTTATGGGTTTCCAAAAATGACCACAATAAAATATGTGTATCCACCAGGTAATTCATAAATTTACCAACTCTTCATCAGTCATTGAAAAATCAGCCGCAAATTTTACCGACATCTTGCCTTCCAAAGTACCCAATTGCCTTTTTTGGCTTTTTTTCCATTTTGCGTATGGAATTATTACCGCGATAGTCTTTTTTTTCCTGCCATATACAATAGCCACTTCATTTCCGGCCTCAACGTCCTTTAGAACGGAAGAAAAATGAGTTTTCGCCTCTGCCGATTGGAATGTTTTCATATTTCCATTATAGCATAGTAGGTCAAGTTGGTCAAGTAAATTCCCGTGTTTTTCAATGGAGTTATCCAGAAACTTCAAACCGAAGGCTTGAGGTTTCCGAACAACTCTAATATCCTAATCCTTCAACGGCTCCGGCCGGGGGCAGGAACTTTTCGGTTCGTAATATTTACCTGTGGCGGAGGCGTCGTGGATGCCGTGCATCAGGTCCAGTACATGGAAGGCCAGCTCGCCGGAGGCCCGGTGGGGCTTACCTTTGACGATGGCCTCCGCCATGTCGGTTATACCCAGGCCCCGGCTGTTTTCGGGGTAATTTTTCAGCAGGGGGATCTCCGACCATTCCTCCGCGCGGAAACGTTTTACGTACACCGGGCCGCCGAAGGTGTTGGGGTCCGGGACGCGAAGGGTCCCTTCGGTTCCGTAGATTTCGATAAAGGGCAGGGTGTGGGAATAGACCTCAAAACTCGCGATAATGGTTCCCACCGCACCGGAGGCAAAATCAAGGATCCCGGCGATATGGGTGGGAACTTCAACTTTGATGGTTTTGCCGTTTAGGGGCTCGCTGGTAATGGTCCGGGTTTTGATTCCCGTTTTCGCCGAACCGCAGACCCGGACTGCCGGGCCCAGGAGGTTCACCAGGGCGGTGAGATAATAGGGGCCCATGTCGAACATGGGACCGCCCCCGGTCTGGTAGTAGAATTCCGGGGCCGGATGCCAATGCTCGTGGCCGTGGTTCATCACAAAAGCCGTGGCGGACAGGGGCTGGCCTATCCAACCTTCGTCAATGAGTTTGCGGCAGGTCTGAATCCCCGCGCCCAGGAAGGTATCCGGCGCGCCCCCGACCCGCACTTTTTTTGCCGCCGCGGTTTTCAGAAGTTCCGCCGCCTCTTCCCGTTTAACGCAGAGGGGTTTTTCATTGTACACATGCTTCCCCGCTTTTAGCGCCGCCAGGGCAACTTCAAAGTGATACTGCGGCTGGGTCAGGTTAAGGACTATATCCACCTCCGGGTCTTTGACCAGATCGCCGATACTTTTGACCGCCCGGACATGGTAGTCCGCCGCCGCTTTTTCCGCCCGCTCCGCGATTAGATCCGTTACCGCTGTTAGCGTTACCCGTTTACCGAACATACCGGTCAGATTGTCCAGATATATGCCGCTGATCTTGCCGATTCCCGCAATGCCGATACGCTGCTTAGCCATCAGTACATCCCCTTTTCATTCGTAAAATCTTTTATCGAAAGGCCCCGCTCCACCGCGATGCGCTTGCCCTTCGCGGCCCAGAGGATCCCCCGCTTCATCAGTTCCCAGGCTTCGGGAATATCAAACACGTCATTATGATGACCCAGGGCATTATAATATACCCGGCCGTGGCCCCACCTGCGGGTCCACACCTGGGGCACATCCACCTCCCCGTTGGCCGCGTGATACCAATTCACCGTGGGGAACCTGGTGGTCGCCAACACCTCGTTGGCGGGGTCCACATGCAGATAATACTGCTCCGATGACACGTCAAAATCTTTGATCCCTTCGGCCAGGGGATTGGACCTGGCGGTGATGTTCACCCGGTATTTAACGCCGTCACAGCCCGGATGGGCCACCCAGTTCGCGCCGGTGATAAACTGCCAGAGCACGTTGTTCCTGAAGGCGTCGCACATGCCCCCATGACAACCCGCAAGCCCCACCCCGGAACCAATCGCTTCCGCCAGGGGTTCAAAAAAAGGCTTGGGGAGATTTTCGTTACACATGGTCCAGATCGGGATAAAAAGATCCTGGGCCATAAGCCGTTCCTTGTCCTCCAGCACCGCAACGGTCTCTTCCACAGAAACTTCAAAGTTTTCAGATTCAAGGAATTTCTTAAACCGTTCCGTAATGAGTTTCGGCTCGTGGCCGTCCCATCCGCCGCACAAAATCAAGGCCTTTTCTTTCGGCATAGCAACCTCTCTATTTTTTTAAGGACTTCGCGGACCTGCGGTCCGGGTCCATAAAGTAACCGGCTTTGCGGACAGACACTCCGGAAACCCAACCGGGGTTTTCAGAAGTTTCCATCATTTTATAAAGAACCGTAAAATGAAGATCACAAACAGAATCCAGGTTACTATCGTAATGTCCCTGAATTTTCCTGTCAATGTCTTGAGGATCACATAGGAAAGCAGGCCGTACACAATACCTTCGGCGATGCTGTAGGCAAAGGGCATGATCACTATGGTAAGGAAGGCGGGGATCCCCTCAGTGGGATCAGAAAAATCAATGTCCGTCACCGCCTTCATCATCAGGAAGCCTACCAGGATCAAGGCCGGCGCGGTGGCCGCGGTGGGCACCAGGAGGAAGAGGGGCGACAGGAAGAGGGCCACAATGAAAAAGAACGCAGTGGACGCCGAGGTAAGCCCGGTCCGGCCGCCGGCGGCAACTCCGGCGGTGCTTTCCACATAACTGGTTACGGTGGAAGTTCCCAGCGCGGCCCCCGCGACCGTTCCAATCGCGTCCGCCAGCAGGGCCTGCTTAACCCGGGGAATATCGCCATTTTTGTTGATGAGCCCCGCCTGGGTACTTACCCCCACCAGCGTACCCACGGTGTCAAAGATATCAACAAAAAGGAAGGTAAAAAATACGGTGAAAAACTCAAAACTCAGTACCGATGAAAAATCAAACTTAAAAAACAGGGGCGCCGCAGGAAGGCTCAGGGGTGAAAAGTTCTCCGGGATCGAAGTTACCCCCAGGGGGATGCCAATTAGAGTGGTAGCTAAAATGCCGATCAGGATGGAGCCGGGAACCTTGTTGGCGTACAGGACGATGATGATAACAAGGCCGATCAGGGCGAGGAGCGCCTTACCGGTGGTAAGGTCCCCCAGGGAAACCAGGGTCGCTTCATTGCCGATGATTATCCCCGCGTTCCCAAAACCGATGAGGGCGATGAAAAGGCCTATCCCCACCGAAACCGCTTTTTTCAGGTTGGCCGGAATGGCCTTGACAATAGCTTCCCGGACATTAAAAAAGGAAAGAATAACAAAAAGGATCCCTTCGAGGAATACCGCGGTTAAGGCGATCTGCCAGGAATACTTCATGCCAATCACCACGGTATAGGTAAAGAAGGCGTTCAGGCCCATGCCGGGGGCCAGGGCCACCGGCAGATTTGCCGCCAGGGCCATAACCAGGGTTGCGATGGCCGAAGAAATTACCGTGGCGGTAAACACCGCTCCCGGCGTCATGCCCTTGCCTATACTGCCCAGCATCTCCGGATTTACCGCGAGAATATAAGCCATCGTTAAAAAAGTGGTGAGACCCGCAAAGATCTCCCGCTGGAAGGTAGTGCCATGCTCACGGAGCTTAAAAAACTTTTCCATAAAATCCCCCTTTTAGAACATAAGATAAGAACTGAGGCTGTTCCAAAACTTCAGTTTGAAACAGCAACCTCAACTACCCCCGCCTTTTGAGCAAAAGCGGGGGTGAAAAACCTTAAGCGCCGGGGTGCCGTTTACATCATGGAAGTTTAACTTTCCTGGTCCGCCAAAAACCGGACATTGATCCCCGAATAATCATTGTCTATCTTGAGTTCGTCGAAGATCTGGGAAATCTGGCCCCGGTGGTGGGTTCCGTGGGCGCTCAAATTATGCAGCATAAAGTACAGGGGTACGGCAGCGGGGTTTCCCCCGTACCAGCTAAGCTTCACCGGCGCGCTAAAATCCCCCTCTTCCAGAAGGCCAGTAAAATCTACCAGCAGATCATCAAGCCGTTCCTGAAGCGCCCCCAGGTCTTTCCATTGGGCTTCGCTCAGCTGGTCTTCCGGGAGTTTAAAATCCTCCAGGGAGGCAAGAAGTTTCTGAACTGCGTCCTTGTCCGCCAGGGCGTCCTTAAACATTTTCAGGAAAAAACCGGTTCCCCCCAGAATATGACGAAAAAGACCGGAAAGGCTCCCATAGTAGCTCCCCCGGTCTTTTTCCCGATCCTCATTGGACATGGCGTTCAGAAGCGAACATACGTTTTTATTCGCCTCCCGGTTGTATTTTGCCCACAGCAAACAAACATCTTTCATGGCTCTGCCCTCTCTTGGTATTGTAATACCACAAGCCGGGGAAATGTACAACGGATTTCATCGAATCTTTCATATTTCCAGAAAAAAAACAGGGCCGCCCCGGAGGTTTTTGCAAACCCCCGGGACAGCCCCATCTTTGAATCGCGGTATTGCCGCCAGCTATTTCAGATACAAAGGCCGCTCCACGTATTTGGTGTGCAAAAGCTCGTGGGCCTTGTGGCCCGAGGGCTCACCCAGGAATTCCTTGTACACCTGCTGGATAAAGGGGTTCTGATGGGAACAGCGGTAGGAGGACTTTTGATCGTCGGTATAGAGCCCCGCGATACGCTGGGCCCGGATCTCGTCGGTGGCGCCGTAGGGCTGGCCGCCCCCGGCGATACAGCCGCCCCGGCAGGCCATGACTTCCACAAAGTGGTAGGGGGTCTCCTGCCCCGCGGCCCTGGCCGCCCGGATTTTGTCCAGTACCGCGGCGATATTGCCCATCTGGTGGGCCACGGCAATGCGGATTTTGAGGCCGTTTTGGAAATCAACCTCCGCTTCCTTCACCCCGTCAAGGCCCCGGGCCGGGAGGAAATTCACATCCCCCAGCTCTTTTTTGGTCACCAGAAAATAGGCGCTCCGGACCGCCGCTTCCATAACGCCGCCGGTTACGCCGAAGATCGTCCCCGCCCCGGTATAGGGCCCCAGGGGATTGTCCGGTTCCTCGTCCTCCAGTTTGAGGATATCGATCCCCGCCTGTTTGATCATCCGGGCCAGTTCCCGGGTGGTAATGGAAAGGTCCACGTCGTAATTGTGGCCGGCGCTCTTCATGTCATCGTTCCGTTTGGTTTCCCACTTTTTCGCCGTGCAGGGCATCACCGACACGGAGTAGATCTTGTCCGGGTCCACGCCCGCCTTTTGGGGCCAGTAGGCTTTGATCATGGCCCCCATCATCTGCTGGGGGGATTTGGCGGTGGAGAAGTTGGGGATCATATCGGCGTAATATTTTTCCATATAATCAACCCAGGCGGGACAGCAGCTGGTAATCAGGGGAATATCCCCGCCGGCGGTCAGCCGCTTTACCAGTTCGGTGCCTTCCTCCATGATCGTGAGATCCGCGGAGAAGTTGGTGTCAAAGACGGTATTGAAGCCCAGGCGCCGGAGGGCGGCGTAAATCTTTTTGGTGATGATAGTTCCCGGCTCCAGGCCGAATTCCTCCGCCAGGGCCACCCGGACCGCCGG
>JAISAN010000051.1 GCA_031266635.1 Treponema sp.
ATACTCATGGTGGGGGCCTACGCGGGGTATTTTGTGCTTGCCCGTTTTGGCATATCCCCGCCGGCCCTGGTTTTCGCCTTTGTGTTTTCCATGATCCTCTGCGCCCTTTTGGGGATAGGCATCGAGCGTTTTGCCTACCGCCCCCTGCGGAGCGCCCCGCGGCTCAATTCCCTGATCACGGCGATAGCGGTTTCCCTGATACTTCAGAACGGCGCCCGGGTGCTGCCCTTTATCGGGCCCAATCCCCGGCAGTTTCCCCAACTGTTCCCCCCGCCGGCGGCGAACAATATTCCACTGGGTTCCTTTTCGGTTTCCAAGATACAGATCATCGTGATAGGTCTTTCGGCCCTGCTGATGCTGGCGCTCTTTTTTCTTATCAACTACACCAGGCGGGGCAAGGCCATGCGGGCCGTCTCTTTTGACATGCAGGCCGCGAGCCTCATGGGGATTTCGGTAAACGGTACGATTTCTTTTACCTTTGGCCTCGGTTCCATTCTGGCCGCCGCGGGCGGCATCCTCTTTGCCTTTGCCTATCCCCAGGTGTCTCCCACCATGGGAACCATGCCGGGGCTCAAGGCTTTTGTGGCCGCCGTTTTCGGCGGCATCGGCTCGGTCCCCGGCGCCATGCTGGGGGGGATCATCCTGGGGGTGGCGGAAGCCCTGACCAAGGGCTTTCTTTCCTCCCAGTACGCCGACGCCATTTCGTTTTCCATCCTAATCATTATCCTCCTGGTAAAGCCTTCGGGGCTGCTGGGCGGAAAAACCAGGATAAAGGTGTAGGCTATGGAACCGGTAAAAATTCCCGGCCTTCCCGGAACCGGCCTTGGGGGCTCCTTTCTTTCCCCCAATGCCCTCATCCCCGGCGCCTTTGCCCTGGCGCTGATCTTTGTTCCGTTTATTCTGATTAGGCTGAATATCATCGACGCATACACCGCCCAGGTGCTGACGCTGGGAGGCATCAACGCGATTTTGGCGATCAGCGTGAATATGATCACCGGCATTACGGGGCAGCTTTCCATAGGGCAGGCGGGCTTTATGGCCATCGGCGCATATTCCTGTATTTCTTTTACCCTGGATTTGCACCTTCCCCTGCCGGCGAGTATTTTTCTTGCGGGGCTCCTGACCGCCGTGTTTGGTTTCCTTATCGGCTTTCCCACCCTGAAACTCACCGGGGACTACCTGGCCATTGTAACCCTGGGCTTTGGGGAGATTATCCGGGTGATCCTCATGAATATCAAAACCATTACCGGCGGGGCCAACGGCCGGCGTTTTACCACCGATCTGGTTTTGTATTCGGATCGCTCCTTTCTGGTAGTCACCGTTTTTCTGGCGGCGATCCTGATCCTTTTACAGAATTTTCTCCGGTCCACCTATGGCCGGGCGATCCTGGCGGTCCGGGAAGACGAGATCGCCGCCGGGGCCAACGGCATCAGCGTGTTCCGCTACAAGATGGCCGGTTTTGTTATCGCGTCTTTTATCGCCGGGGTCGGCGGCTGCCTCTACGCTATGGTTATCGGCTTTGTCAAACCTGATGTGGCATCCTTTAACAAGAGCATCGACTACCTGATCTTTGTCGTCCTGGGCGGCATGGGTTCCATGACCGGTGCGGTGCTGGCCGCCTACGTGCTTACCTACCTCCAGGAATTTCTCCGCTTTCTTCAGGACTACCGGCTGATCATCTATCCCCTGATCCTGATCTTTGTGATGCTTTTCCGGCCCCAGGGCCTTTTGGGGATGCGGGAGCTTTCTTTTGTACGCCTCTGCCAACGGGTCCGGGCGTTTATACGGAAGAGGAGCGGGGGCCATGAGTAACAGCAGTTCCGGCGAACTCTGCCTGAAAGTCCGGAACCTTTCCATTGATTTCGGCGGCCTCAAGGCGGTGAGCGGCTTTTCCTGCGAACTCCGCCGGGGGGAACTGGCCGGTCTCATCGGCCCCAACGGCGCGGGAAAAACCACGGTGTTCAATATGCTTTCCGGCATTTACACCCCCACCGGCGGGGAGATTGAATTCCGGGACGCCGGGGGGAACATCCATCTGGCGGGAAAATTGAAACCCTCAAAGCTCAACCGGATCGGCATCGCCCGGACTTTTCAAAACATCCGGCTTTTTTCAAACCTCACCGTGGAGGACAATATCAGGATAGCCCTCCACTCGGGAAGGGCCGCGGGCCCCCTGGACGTGATCTTCCGCCTTCCCCGTTTTTACCGGGACGAACAGCGGATGGCGGCGCAGACCGGGGAACTCTTGTCCCTCTTCGGCATTGAACGCAAAAAAGACGAGCTTGCCCGGAATCTGCCCTATGGGGAACAGCGGAAGCTGGAGATTGCCCGGGCCCTGGCCTCCGGCCCGTCCCTGCTTTTGCTGGATGAACCGGCGGCGGGGATGAACCCCCAGGAAACGGAATCTCTCATGAAGCTTATCTCCCGCGTCCGGCGGGATTTCAACCTGACGATCCTCCTTATCGAACACGACATGCGGCTTGTGATGGGCATTTGCGAACGGCTTATGGTGCTTGACTACGGCCGTACCATCGCGGAAGGGCTGCCCCAGGATATACGGAAAGACCCGGCGGTGATCAAGGCGTACCTGGGCGAAGAAGGGGCCGCTTCTGCCGAAGCGGCGGCTTCCTCGGAAGCAACGAATTCGGCGGGGGAGGGCGGCAATGGCTGATCTTTTGCTGGCGGTTGAGGGCCTGACGGTTCATTACGGGGCCATCCGGGCGCTCCGGGGCCTCTCTTTTGAGGTGGGGGCCGGGGAGATTATCACCCTCATCGGTTCCAACGGCGCGGGGAAAACCACCACCCTCCACGCGATCTCCAACATCATCCGCAAGACCCAGGGAAGGGTGGTGTTTAGCGGCCGGGACATCAGCGCCCTGCCGCCGGATCGTATTGTCGCGGAGGGCCTCGTGCAGGTTCCCGAAGGGCGGCGGATCTTCGCCAACCTCACGGTCCGGGAAAATCTTGAAATGGGTGCCTATACCCGCCGGGGCCGCCGGGACATTCACGCCGATATGGACATGGCCTACGGGCTTTTTCCCCGCCTGAGAGAGCGGTACCGCCAGATAGCCGGAACCCTCAGCGGCGGCGAACAGCAAATGCTCGCCATGTGTCGGGCCCTTATGTCCCGGCCCCGGCTGCTCCTGCTGGACGAACCTTCCATGGGCCTGGCTCCCATCCTGGTGGACGAGATATTCTCGGTCATTACCGGTATCAACCGGACGGGGACTACCATCCTGCTGGTGGAGCAAAACGCCTACAAGGCGCTCGGCATCGCCTCCCGGGCCTATATTCTGGAAACCGGGGAACTGGTAAAAACCGGCGCCGCGGCGGACCTCCTGGGGGATGAGACGGTAAAATCGGCGTACCTGGGCGCTTAACAGGAAACCGGGCCTGAACCGGTTTTATGTATTACAATTAAGGCTGTTCCCAAACTTCAGTTTTTGGAACAACCTCAATTAACGGAGGATCGAGAAATGATCATATCCCGTGTGATGACCAAGAATCCCATTTTTGTACACCCCGATATGCCGGTTACCGAAGCCCGTTCCCTGATGGAACGGGAGCAGATTGGCCATCTGCCGGTGCTGGACAAAAACAACCGTCTGGCCGGCATCGTGACCAAAAAGGACCTCCTGAAAGCCGGGCCTTCCCCGGCCACGAGCCTTGATATGTACGAGATCAGCTATCTCCTTTCAAAGCTCAAGGTCGAAAAGATCATGGAGAAAAAGGTGATCACCGTGGATGAAAACGAGGTGGTGGAGGAGGCCG
>JAISAN010000069.1 GCA_031266635.1 Treponema sp.
TATCGCTCTTATTCTGGTGATCACCATCAGGGAGCCCAGCTTTTTATCGCTGAACAATTTCAGGAATATCCTGTCCATGTCGGCTACCCGGATCATCATCGCCATGGGGATGGGGGCCATTCTGATAACCGGCGGGGTGGATCTTTCGGCGGGGCGCATGGTGGGCCTGGCGGCGGTTTTATCCGCCTCCCTGCTGCAATCCCTGGAATATTCCCGGCGGATGTACCCGGATTTGCCGGCGCTGCCCCTGGTTGTACCGATTCTGGTGGCCATGCTCGGCTGCGGGATCTTCGGTTTTTTGAACGGCCTCTTTATCGCCAAACTTAAAGTCCCGGCCTTTATCGCCACCCTGGGTTCCATGGTGGCGGTCTACGGAACCACCTCCCTCTACTTTGACCGGCCGCCCTACGGGGCCCAGCCCATCGGCGGCCTGGACAAGCATTTTATCACCCTGGGTACGGGGTACATCGGGTTTAACGGCGTGTATTCTATTCCCTATATCGTAATCATCGCGGCCTTTATCACCCTGATTACCTATGTGCTGTTCAATAAAACCACATACGGAAAAAACATCTATGCCATCGGGGGAAACGCCGAGGCCGCCCGGGTATCGGGGGTCAATGTGGGGCGGACCCTGATCGTCGTCTATACCATGGCGGGGCTGCTCTACGGTTTGGGGGGCAGCCTGGAAGCGGCCCGGACCGGCGGGGCCACCAACAACTACGGAAACGGCTATGAGCTTGACGCTATCGCCGCCTGCGTGGTGGGCGGGGTTTCCAACCTGGGGGGTATCGGCACCGTGCCGGGTATTGTTATCGGGGTGCTGATTTTTTCGGTGATCAACTACGGCCTGACCTTCATCAATATGTCCCCCTACTGGCAGCAGATCGTCAAAGGCGCGATCATCATTGCCGCCGTGGCCCTGGATATACGGAAGTATCTGACCAAGAGATAAGCGTTTGTTAATTGATCGCCCATGATGTATTCTTATCGCATGAAATACGCGTTTTTTCCGTTCTGTTCCGGTTTCAAAACCGGCGCTTTGAGACAGCTCTATTCATAAAAAAAGAAACAGCTTTATGGGAACCTCTAAAAACTTCAGTTTTTAGAGGTTTTCTTACCCTTTTCCCGGCATAAAATGGATTATCCTTTTTTACTGATGGATAAAAGGGGAAAAACATCCCTGGCCGGAAAAGAAATAATGTGGAGAAAATTGAATTTTGTTTATAAGGGTGATATATTACGTATGGAGTAAGTTGTCCTGGAGAGGGTGAATGGTGAAAGACGTAGATGATAAACGGGAATGTTTTTTCCACTATATACCCCATAGTAACGAGGATGAAAAATTGGGCATGGTGTGTACTACGGCGGGAAACATTCTCGTTCCCCCCAATACCGTGTATCCCCCCAATAAAAATGCCCACCCGGTGCCATTCCGGGAGGTTGCCGAAGGCCGTACACTGCCGGAATTTCAGTTTGTGTATATCAGCGACGGGGAAGGCGTCTTTTACGCCGAAAGCAGAACCTATACGGTAAAAGCCGGTTCCATACTGCTCTTGCTGCCGGGAATGAAACATTCATACAAGCCCCGGTATGAAACAGGCTGGCACGAATATTGGGTTGGTTTTACCGGCAGCTTTTTTAACAGCCTGATGGACGAAGGAATTCTCTCCCGGGAGCGTATTTTTTTTGAAATAGGCCTGCGCGATTATGTACTTTCGATTTTTATGCAAATTTTTGAGGAAGTCCGTTCACAACAGCCGCTGTACCAGGTAAAAGCCTGTTCACAAGTGTATCTGCTGCTTGCGGAGTTGTTGATCAGCGAGCGCAGAAAAAAACATCCTGAGTATTCGGAACAGCAGCAAATTGTAGAAAAAGTAAAATTTTATATGGAAGAGAATATCTACAAAAAAATCAATATCACGAATATTGCCCAGGAAGCGGGGCTGAACGCGTCGCGGTTAAACGATGTTTTTAAAGCTTATACCTCAATGACGCCATACCAGTATTATATTCAGATAAAAATCAACAAAGCCTGCCGGCTGCTTGAACAAATGGACATTTCCGTCAAAGAAGCCGCCTTTAAATTGGGATTTGATGATCAGTATTATTTTTCGCGGCTTTTCAGGCAGAAGACCGGTATTCCGCCGTCCCGGTGGAAAGGATTTATTTACCAGTGAACCCCTTCCGAAGGACGGCGGGGAACCGGATAACATAGCCGGAACATTGGACTTGTTCGACAACGCGAACCTTCGGTCCCTGGTGGTTATCGCGGACTAAAGTCCGGCACATTTCTGACAATTCAGGTTTTCTCCATTTGTTCAATGGTAATCTCCATTTGCGGCCGTTGAAAACGGAAGTATAATGAATTTCTGATACGGGGAAATACGCCGCGTATGGATTCAATCTATGAACTATCATTATCATTTAGCAGTTGATATAGGAGCATCCGGCGGACGGCATATTCTTGGCCGGCTGGAAAACGGCATTATTAAAACCGAAGAAATATTTCGTTTTGACAACAAGCCGGAAATAAAAAACGGCATACTCTGTTGGGATATTGATAAGCTGCTGCAAAACATCATTTATGGCATAAAAAAATGTAAAACCCTGGGGAAAATCCCGGCTACCCTGGGCATTGATACCTGGGCGGTCGATTTTATCCTGCTGGATAAAAACGACAAAATACTGGGGGAAGCGGTTTCGTACCGGGACCTTCGTACTCTGGGCATGGATAAAGCGGCCGAAAAAATTATACCCTATGCCGAATTATATCAAAGAACGGGGATACAGAAACAGATTTTTAATACCATTTATCAACTTTTGGCGGTCAAACAAAAGCAGCCGGAATTGATGGGGGAGGCCGCTTGTCTTTTGATGCTTCCCGATTATTTTAATTTTCGATTAACCGGCGTAAAAAAACAGGAATACACCAATGCCACCAGTACCGGCCTGGTAAACGCCGCCGGTTTTTCCTGGGATTTTCCGGTCATCGAAAAACTGGGACTACCCGCCGGTCTATTTGGCCCCCTGTCGAGTCCCGGAACCAGGGTAGGAAAACTTTCGGCGGATATAGCGCGGGAGGCCGGTTTTAATTGTACGGTAGTGCTTCCATGTACCCACGATACCGGGAGCGCATACCTGGCGGTTCCCGCGGAAGGCCATAAGACCGTATACCTTTCCAGCGGAACCTGGAGCCTGATTGGAATTGAAACGGAAGGGCCGCTTATTAACCAAAAATCACGGGAAGCGAATTTTACCAACGAGGGCGGATACGATTTCCGTTTCCGTTTTCTGAAAAATATTATGGGGCTCTGGATAATCCAGATGATAAAGCGGGAACTTCATAATGCCGTATCGTACAATGATCTGACGCGGATGGCCATGAACGCAAGAAACTATACAGCCCTTATTGATATTAACAGTCCCGACTTTTTTTCACCCCCCAGCATGATCGATGCGGTAAAAAAAGCCTGTATAAAAGGAGGAAACAGGGCGCCGGAAAATGCCGGGGAGATACTGCAATGTGTTTATGCCAGCCTCGCCGTATGTTATGCTGATGTTATCAGGGAGATACAGGATATAACCGGGGAACAGTACGACCGGATACATATTGTGGGAGGGGGTTGCAAAGATTCGTATTTAAATACCTTGCTGGCACAGGCGGCCGGAATTCCGGTATTTGCGGGCCCTGTGGAAGGAACGGCGGTGGGTAATCTGCTGGCCCAAATGATAGGAGCGGGTGAATTTTCTTCCATTGGAATGGCAAGAAACATCGTTAAAAACAGTTTTGAAATACACCGGTATTAACAGAAAAGGAGCGGATTTTATGGATAGTTTTATTGAAGCAAAACAGCGATATGAAGATCTGGGGGTGGATGTAGAAAAAGCTTTGACCCTTCTTTCTTCAAAGGCGATTAGTATTCATTGCTGGCAGGGAGATGATGTTAAAGGTTTTGAAAACAGAGGGGCGGTATTATCCGGGGGCATACAGGCAACCGGGAATTACCCCGGCAAAGCCCGTAACCCTGAAGAATTGATGGAAGATTTTGAAAAGGCCATTTCCCTGATACCGGGCAAAAAACGAATAAATCTTCATGCCATTTATGCCATTACGGGGAAAAAAATGGTTGAGCGGAACCGGCTTGAACCGGCGTTCTTTGATCCCTGGATAGATTTTGCGAAAAAAAATCATACCGGCATAGATTTTAATCCCACTTTTTTCAGCCACCCAATGGTAAAAAACAATCTGACCCTTTCCAGCCCTGAAAGTTCCGTGCGGGATTATTGGATAGGGCATGGCATAATATGCCGTCGTATCGCCGCCTATATAGCCCAAAAGATGAATGACTCAGTGTTAAACAATCTTTGGATTCCCGATGGTTATAAGGATATTCCGGCGGACCGGCTTGGACCCCGGCAGCGCCTGAAAGACAGTCTGGATAAAATATATGCGGAAAAACTAAGCGGAGTAATTGATTGTCTGGAAAGCAAGGTATTCGGCATTGGACTTGAATCCTATACGGTAGGTTCCGCGGAATTTTATCTGTCCTACGCGCTCAGTCATCCCGGTATTTATAATCTGCTGGACAATGGGCATTACCATCCCACCGAGGTAATCAGCGATAAGATTTCAAGCTTCCTGATTTTTTTTGATAAATTGCCTCTCCACGTAACCAGGCCGGTGCGATGGGATTCGGACCATGTGGTACTGCTGGATGATGAGTTAAAAGAAATTGCCCGGGAGATTGTACGAAACGACGCTTTGGACAAGGTGCTTATCGGTCTCGATTATTTTGACGCTTCAGTCAACCGTATTGCCGCATGGGTCATCGGAACCCGTAACATGCAGAAGGCCCTGTTATTTGCCCTGCTGCAGCCCATTGAAAAAATGAAAAAACAGCAGGACGAATACCGCTTTACCGAGCTTATGATGTTGAACGAAGAACTAAAAACCTTTCCGTTCGGGGCAATATGGGACGAATGGTGCGGAAGAGAGAATGTCCCCCAGGGAAGGAACTGGTTTAAGGAAATTGAACGGTACGAACAGGACATATTAAGCAGACGGAACTAACAGTTGTTGCGGCTGGGCGTACATTGGCCTTGCCGGGCGGGAAGGAGTTTCCGGGTCAGGTTCCGCCTGACTGCTGTGCCCGGTAGCGTTCAACTTCCCAATTGTTAATAAAGTCGATCTGGTCATCGTCCATAAAGCGGCCGCCGCCGAAACTTTCCGCGTAGACCGCCACTTTGACGGTATCGATAAAAAGCTCCACGGCGGTTTGAGCGGTTTTTTCCGAATTGCCGAGGCCGAAAATTCCCAGCCCCTGACAGGCGGTTATTTTGGGGAGCCTGCCGGTTTTTCCCCGGTGTTTTTCCCAGTCCCCGGCGGGCCCCTCCGGATTTTCCGGGTCCTCGATAAAGAGGGGATCGCTGCCGGCGTAGACGATATGATCCGGGGTAAAAGCCGATGAGACCGGGGCAAAGGATCGCCGGTCTTTTACAAACCCGGCAATCTCGGCATTCCGTTCAAAACGGAAAAACCAGGGGGCGCCCTCGGTTTCCTTTTCCGCCAGGCGGCACAATTCCCCGCCCAGATTTTCAGAAACCGCGCAGGCCGCGGCCCTGGGGGTAAAATCAGGCTTCCGTAAAATATACTTTTCCAGGGTTTCTATAATCCGCTTATAAAGGGCCTTGACGCCGTCCACCGTATCGGCGCCCACAAAGACCCCGTGGTTTTGGAGGAAAATAATGTCCGGGGTTTTCCCGCATGCCGCCTTAAAGGCCGCCGCGGCTTTTTTTACTTCCCGGCAGAGAATATATCCGGGGTTAATTGAGGGAATCCAGAGGCTGTCCCCGGAAAAGAGTTCCCGGGAAGCCGCCTCCCCCCTTTGGGAGCAGGTGAGGCCGTTGACCAGGGAAGGATGGGTGTGGACCACATAGGCAAAGGGCAAAAGGTCGTGGAGGAGGGTTTCGACGCTGGGACGCTTGTGCTCCTCGCCGGGACACTTGGCGGCCATCATGTCCGCCAGGACCGCCGATTCCCGCCGGCCGGCGTCCGCCGGGTATGTTTTTTCCCAAATTTGCCCCAGTTTTGCCCGGTCCATCTTTACAAAGTCCCCGGGTTCCGCCCTGGCAAGGCTTATGCCGGAACCCTTTACATAAAGGAAATCCTGGTCCTTAAACGAGGTGTTACCGCCCCCGGCAATCACATAATCGGGATTGGAGCCGTAAAATTGAGAAATGGAGACGAGTTCCGGTAGTCCCATGGTTTTCCCCCTTGTGGCAACAAGGTTATCAGAAAAACAGAGCCCCGGCAAGTGTTTTTTTACTCTTTTCTTGCTTTTTTCTTTTGAATTACTTGTGTTTGTTTTTATAATCTGATATAAACAAAACTATATGATAGAAGCAGCCGGAAGGGAACGTATCATTTTTGACTCACTCCTGGAAAAAGGGGCGATTTCCGTGGCCGATTTGAGCCGGGATCTTTCGGTTTCGGAAGTTACCATCCGTACCGACCTGAAAAACATGGAAAAACAGGGGCTTTTAAGCCGGGTCCACGGCGGCGCGGTCCCGACGATTCACCCGGACATCATGGAACGGCAGAATCTGCGCCTGGAGGAAAAACAGAATATCGCCCGGGCCGCCGCGGCGCTGGTGCGGAACGGGGACACCATCATGATAGAAGCGGGCACGACCCCGGCGCTGGTTTGCCGCTACCTGGGCGGCAAACGGGATGTCCATGTAATCACCAATTCGGTGCTGGCCTTTAACGCGGCAAAAATCAATGCCGGCCTGCGGATCATCCTCTGCGGCGGGGAATTCCGCCGCAGTACCGAATCCTTTGTGGGCCCCATCGCCATAGAAACCATCCGCCGTTTTAACGTGAGCGTTGCCTTTGTGGGTACCGACGGTTTCGACGCCAGGCACGGCATTACCACCGATCTGATCGAGGGAGGGGAGATCATCAAGGTGATGAAGGAACGGGCGGGGCGGCTCATCGTGTTGGCGGATTCAACCAAGTTCAACCGGGCGGGGCCGGTTACCATCATGCCCCTGTCGGCGGCGGACGGCATTATTACCGACGCCCAAATTTCTCCCCAGGCGGCGGAACAAATGAAGGAAGATTCCGGCATCCTTCACCTCGATGAAGAAAGGGACCAGGCCGTTACGCGGTACTGGTTTCAAATAAGGAGAGATTAATGGCTCATGTGCTGATCATGCCCCGGCAGGGTAATACGGTGGAGTCCTGTATTATCGGCGAATGGAAGGTAAAAGAAGGGGATACCGTAGAAGCCGATTCCCCGGTGTGCGTTGTGGAAACCGATAAGGCCACCTTTGAAATTCCTGCGGGGGCCGCGGGAACGGTCCTGAAGATTCTTTCGGCGGCGGGGGACGATGTGCCGGTTCTCCAGCCTATCATGGTGATTGGAAATCCGGGTGAAGCCTGGGAAGGGGCTGCCGGGGGATCGGCGGCGGCACCGGCGGCGGTGGTTCAGGACGCGGCGGTTCAAGGTACGATGGTTCAGGCGGCGCCGGTCCCGGCTGCGCAATCCGCCGCGGTCTCCGGCGGGCACATGGCCGTGTCAAAACGGGCGCGGAAACGGGCGGAGCGCGAAGCGGTAAACCTGCGGGGAATCGCCGGGACCGGCCCCGGAGGGCGTGTCATAGAGGCGGATGTGGCCGCCGTAATTGCCGGACGGCCGCCCCTCACTATGGCGGCAAAAGAAGCACTGCGGAACCGCGCTGCCGCAGGCGGCGGCGCGGTTCCGGCGGGGAGCGGGTCGGGTTTCGGCGGGCGGCTTACTTTGGCGGATCTGGCCGCGCCGCCTGAGCACGCGGGTCTTTCCGGTGGGCAGGTATCCGCGGCGGGCGAATACGCCGACACCCCCATCAAGGGCATCCGCACCATTATTTCGGATCAGATGATGAAGTCCCACAATACCACCGCGGCGTTTACCCTGAACGCCAGCGCTGCGGCGCTTCCCCTGCAAAAACTGCGGGCCCGGTTTAAAGCCAGCGCGCCGGAACTGGGCTTAAACAAAATCACTATCAACGATTTGGTTTTGTTTGCCGCTTCCCGGACGTTGCCCCTGTACCCCTACATGAACGCCCACAAACTCGGCGATACCCTTCGTACATTCAAGGCGGTTCATCTGGGGGTCGCGGTATCAACCTCCAGGGGGCTTATGGTTCCCGTACTCCGTAACGCGGAAACGCTGTCGCTGTTACAAATATCGAACCGGGCCAGGGAACTGGCGGAGGCCTGCCGGAACGGGGCGATTTCCCCGGACGATCTTCACGGTTCCACCCTGACGGTTACCAATCTGGGAAACACGGGGATTGAAAGCTTTACCCCGGTTATCAATATACCGGAAGTGGCGATCCTGGGGGTCTGCGGCATTCTGCCCAAACCGGTGGAGACAGCTCCCGGAGAATATGCAATTCAACCCTGCCTCGGCTTTAGCCTGACCATCGATCACGCGGTGGTGGACGGGGCCCCGGCGGCGGAATTCCTCAAGGCCTTCTGCGGCGCCAT
>JAISAN010000079.1 GCA_031266635.1 Treponema sp.
TGATTATTTCAATTTTTACCAGCATCCTCATTAGTTCCATGTCCGCGTTTTTGCGGGAAAGTATTGAGGAACGGCTTTTGGCGGCCAGCCGTTCCGCCGCGCATCTGGTTACCGCCGAAGAACTGGCGGAACTGATGGGCCCCGAAGATATGGAAAAACCCCTGTATAAGGACATCAGAAAACGCCTTATCGCCTTTGCCGGTGAATCCCATCTGCTTTTTGTGTATTACCTCAGGCCCCTCGATGGTGATATGTGGCAATTTATTGTAGATAACGATCAAAGCGAAGACGCGGTAAACCTTGGCACCGAACCCCTGGGGGGGGAAGAAGTTACCCGGCGGGCCATGTACGAGGGCAGGGCGATTACCGCGGACCTGGGGGAATATTCGCCGGGTTATGCCCATATTCTTTCGGCCTTTGCCCCGGTATATAACAAGGGCGGAAAAATTATCGCCCTCGCGGGAGTGGATATACCCGACGACCAGCTCATGCTGACACGGCGTCATACCACAATCCTTTCGCTGATGCTGCTGATCTCCATCGCGTTTGTTATTACGGCGGGTTTTTTGAGTTTTTTTGTCTACAAAAAAAAGGAAGAGACGTTTTCCCTGCGTTTCAAACAGCAGGAACTTATGGCCCGCATGGCGCAGAGTTTTGTTTCCGCCCAGGACACGTCTTCCGTCATTACCGACGCGCTGCGGCTAAGCGGCGAATTCCTCAAGGTCAGCCGGATACTCATAGGCGTCGCCGACGCGGATACGGAACAAAGCCGCGCCGTTTATGTCTGGTGCGGCATAGACACGATTGTTACCGCCCCGGTCAAGGAGGGCCTCAACAGCCTTATCAACAGCTTCCCCAAAAACCAGCCTGAGGATATTCCCCTTATCTCCTGTGATGATATACAGGCCGATCCCCGGTATACGATCATGGAGAGCGTGGGGGTTAGGGCTTTTGTTATGGTTCCTCTGTATCTGGACGGCGCGTTCTGGGCGGTGTTAAGTATCGAGGAATGTGTACAGCCGCGAAAATGGACGGCCAGCGACCAGCAGCTTATCATCACCCTCAGCAGTCTCATCGCCGGGGCGGTGAACCGGGACCTGCGGGAAAAAGAACGCGATACGGCCCTTAAACAGGCCGAACAGGCAAGCCAGGCAAAAAGCATCTTTCTTGCCAATATGAGCCATGAGATCCGAACCCCCATGAACGCCATTATCGGCATGACCACCATCGCAAAATCCTCTCAGGATATCGAAAGGAAAGAATACTGCCTGGACAAAATAGAAGACGCCTCAAACCATCTGCTGGGGGTTATCAACGATATTTTGGATATGTCAAAAATAGAGGCCAACAAGTTTGAGCTTTCTTTTACGGACTTTAATTTTGAAAAAATGCTCCAGAAAGTAGTGAACGTTATCACTTTCCGCGTAGATGAGAAACGCCTCGATTTTACGGTACATATCGACCGGAATATACCCCAGGGCCTTTACGGGGACGATCAGCGCCTGATCCAGGTAATTACGAATCTGCTTTCCAACGCCGTTAAATTTACCCCCGAACAGGGCTCGATCCGGCTGGATACGGCGCTGGAAACGGAAGAAGACGGCGTCTGTACTATCCGGATCAGCGTGGCCGATTCGGGCATAGGCATTACCAAAGAACAAAAGACCCGGCTTTTTTCCTCCTTTGAGCAGGCCGATTCAAGCACTTCCCGGAAATTCGGCGGTACGGGTCTGGGGCTGGCGATTTCAAAACGTATTGTGAACATGATGAACGGCGAAATCTGGGTGGAATCGGAGCCCGGAAAGGGTTCTGCCTTTACCTTCCGGGTCCGGATAAAACGGGGGCGCGGGATAGAGGAAAGCCTCCTGGCCCCCGGAACAGGCTGGAAGAACATCCGGGGCCTTGTGGTGGATGACGCGGATGATATTCGGGAATATTTCAGCGAGATAGCCGGGCAGTTGGAATTTTTCCTGCAAACCGCGTCAAATGGGGAAGAAGCTCTGGCGCTTATCGAAACAAACGGCCCCTATGATATTTATTTTGTAGACTGGCAAATGCCCGGCATGGACGGCATTGAACTTTCCCGCCGGATTAAGGAAAAAGCGGGCTCTTCCGTGGTTATTATGATCAGCGCCGCCCTGTGGACCGCCATCGAACCCGAAGCAAAAGCCGCGGGGGTGGATAAATTCCTGTCCAAACCCCTGTTTCCTTCCGCCATTGCGGACTGCATCAGCCAGTGTCTGGGGCAGAATAAACTGGTGGCGGACGCCGGCCCGCGGCCGGAACAGATGGACAACTTTACGGGAAAACGGATGCTGCTGGCCGAAGACATAGAGGTAAACCGGGAGATCCTGATTGCCCTGCTGGAACCCGCTTCCCTGGTTATCGACTGCGCTGAAAACGGCGTTCAGGCGCTCAGTCTTTTTATGGAAACCCCGGAAAATTACGATCTGATTTTTATGGATGTGCAGATGCCCGAAATGGACGGCTACGAAGCTACCCGCCTCATCCGCGCCTCGGGCGTACCAAACGCAAAAACCATTCCCATTGTCGCCATGACCGCCAATGTATTCCGGGAAGATATTGAAAAATGTCTGGCCGCAGGAATGAACGCCCATTTGGGTAAACCCCTGGTTCTTGCCGAGATCCTCGTAATCCTGCGGACCTATCTGCTTAAAGACTGAAACCCGGAGGGCTTGACCCAAGTCCCGGTTGAACGTATTTTTTTAAGTATGGGAATTTACCGGCCCCTGCGGGCGGCTCTTTTTATATATGAGTGTCTCAGACTCATGGTACTAATGTGGGTATTTAGTTTTCTCAAGCCCGGCGGCGGGGCGGGGATTTTTCCCTGGCCGGTCTACGCGGTTCCCAATGCCCTGTTCCCCTTGATGACCCTTTTTTTATGGCGTCAATTTTCCCGTTACGCCGCCTACATCTCCCTCTACGTCTCGGGGAAGTGTATCGCCCTGGCTTCCGTTATCGGGTTTTGCGTCTTTTCCTGGCATAACATCTCCGCCGCCCTGTACTTGAGAAATACCGGCGCTTTTATGGTTCTGGGAAGCCTCTTGTTTCTGCTGATGGGGGATCTCTTTTCCACCACCGGGGGTCTGGCGCTGGCAGGAAAAAGCCGGAAATCTGCCGCCGCCGGGGTTCCGGCAGCGCTCCCCGCGGAATCAAGCGGGGAAAACGGGGGAAAGTGATGCGTATTATTCCGATAGCGAGCGGAAAAGGCGGGGTGGGAAAATCTCTGGTGGCGGCGAATCTGGGGGTGGCTTTTGCCCAGGCGGGGCAACGGGTAGTCCTGGCGGACCTGGACCTGGGGGCCTCAAACCTGCACCTGGTTCTGGGCCAGCAGTCTCCCCGGATGGGGATCGGCACCTTCCTCAACGATACAAAATCGAATTTTAACGATGTAATTATGGATTCCGATGTCCGGGGGCTCCGTTTTATCCCCGGCGATACGGAAATACCGGGAACCGCCAACCTCAAGGTTTCCCAGATTAAGGCCCTGGTACGGCGGCTTTTGGCCCTCAAGACCGAAACGGACATCCTCATTCTGGATCTTGGGGCGGGAACCCATCAGTCAATTCTGGACTTCTTCCTCCTTTCAGGCCAGGGGATCGTGGTCTCCGCACCGGCGGTAACTGCGGTACTCAACGCCTATGTGTTCCTGAAAAACACGGTTTTCCGGCTCATGTATACGGTTTTCGGCAAGGGCACGAAGGCCCAGGCATATCTGGAGCAGATCCGCAAGGAAGGCTCGGGCCCCCAGAAGCTCTACATCCCCCGGATATTACCGGAAATCAAAAAAATCGACCTTGAATCCTACAATAAATTCAGGACCCACATTGACCGGCTCCACCCGCGGCTTATTATGAATATGGTGGATGAACCCAGGGACGCCGATGTGGCCATGAAGATCCGCCGTTCCTGCGAGGAATATCTGGACCTCAAGATTGAACACCTGGGAATAATCTACCGGGACGCCATTCAGGACACCGCCCTCCAGTCCCGCCTCCCCATCACCCTCTACAAGCCCCAGTCCATCCTGTCCCAGGCAATTTACCGAATCGCCGACAAGATCCTCCAGTCCGATGAGGATCAATTTATCCCGGACGAAAAAGAAATTGACGAAAGCTTTCAGGAAGCGGGAATGGAGGCGGAAATTGATTTTGACAGCAAGATGGAATACGTGGAAGACCTGCTCCATTCCGGCGCGCTGACCCAGGGGGATCTGATCGAGACGGTGAAATCCCAGCAGTTTGAAATTTCAAAATTAAAAAAAGAAAATAATTTCCTGAAATTTAAATTGTCCCAGGCCATATCCCAGGGCTTTAAACCCTAGCCGTTAATATCTATCAGAGAAGCCGAGCCTATGCCGGAAAAGGAAGAACGTTTCGCGGAAGCGGCGTAGGGATTGCTCCGCAGGGTCTTGATCTCGGCCCGGAGTTCCGCCATCCGCCGGGAAAGGAGTTCCTTGTTCCGGGTAGAACGGAGGACCGCCTCTTTTTTCAGATCTTCCAGGGCGGATTTAAGCCCCGGAACATCGTCGGCGCTCCGGCTTACCGCCCGGCCAAAATCCCGGGAACGGTCAAACCCCGAAAGGGACGCGTGGTACATATCTTCCAGCGGGTTAATCACCTTCTGGATGGAAAAAATATCCGCCACGATCTTCTCTTCCAGATCCACATGGGCAAGAAGCTCTTCGGGGCTGCCTTCCTCGATAAGATCCTTTTGTTTATCCAGTACCTCAAGGTACGCGCGGAACCGGTCCCGCTGCTGGCTGAGCAGCGTGCGGAAACGTTTCAGAACCGCCACCCGCTGGCGCAGTTCTTCCGGGTCAATATCCGTCAGTGTGCTGGCCGCCGTTGAAACAAAAGCCTCCGTACCGGTTTCTTTACCGATTGTTCCCGTCATATTCCCCCCCTAGCCGGCAATATTCACGCCCGTAACCTGTTTACCGGCGGATTCGGCGGAATTCTTGGCGACAATCTCGCCCCAGGCCCCCCGAAGTTCGTTAACCATATTTCTGATAATGGTTATCCGCCGTATATCCTGCTGGATATTCGCCTCCAGCAATTCCTGGTTAAACCAGGTATACAAGGAGAAAAGGTTCCTGGCGATGTCTCCCCCCTGCTCAAAATCCAGGGAAACCATCAGTTCGGTGATAATTTCCTGGGTTTTCATAATCGCTTTGCTGATATGCTCAATTCTGCCGGGGTCTTTCTTCCCCGCACTGTTTTTTTCCAGCAGTTCCAGTCCCCGGTCCAGATGTTTAATCGCCTCGTCATACAGCATGATGATAAGCTGCCCCTGGCTCGCGGTTTTAATTCTTGTTTCCCGGTATGTTGATAACGCGTTCTGATATGCCAAAACAGCCCCCCTCGGCAGCATAAAAAATCATACATCCACCAAAATCAACGGACGTACCCTTCCTTATCGGCGCCAAAAAATTTTTTATGAGGAAAATTTACTGAAAAAACGAAACATTTTCCAGACCGCTTCGGCCAGATTTTCCCATGGAGCATTAGGTGTGTTTGACGATATTCAAACAATTATATATATTTTATTAAGAAACCGGTTTCAAAAACTTGAGGTTTTGAAAAAGGTTCCTATTAGTAATTTTTCCGGTGGCTTTTGTCGAAACCTCCGGGAACCAAAGCGGGGTTTCCAGCGGTTCTTCTATATTTTTGGAATATGTATATGATATACAGGTTCTCTCAAAGGAGGGGCGGATGAACGACTCTGGGTTCAAGGAACCCCCAAAAGATAAAAAAAAGCCAAAGGGCGGAGGGCCCCAATTCCCCTTTGGCGGCCCGAAACTGCCGGATTTGAAGCCCTTTGGGGGATGGAAATTTTCCATTGTTTATATCCTCGTCCTTGTGGTGGGGATGAGTCTCTTTAACTATGTGTTTCTGAACCGGGTGAATCCTACCATTGATTTTTCGGAATTCAAGGCAAAAATCGCCGCCGGGGAGATTAAACGGGTAGAAATAACGGATTCCTATTTTACCGGTTATACCAGCGCGGCCCCCCGGCGCGCTCCGGCCCCCCAGTCGCCCTTTAGAAGTTCATCCGCTTCCGCCGGGGAGAACGTATACCGGACGGTGCCCATTCCCATTGACGATCCGGACCTTATCAAACTGATGGATGAAAAAAATATCGCCTATTACGCGGTTTCCCGGCAGGGGAGCACGATCCTCAATATCATTTTTAGCTGGGTGCTGCCTATCGCCTTTTTCTTTCTTATCTGGCGTTTTGTGGTGAAACGGCTGGGAAACATGGGGGGCAATGTGCTTTCCGTGGGGCAGAACCGGGCGGTGATTGTGGCGGAGGGGGATATTATCACCCGGTTTAACGATGTGGCCGGGGTGGATGAGGCCAAGGAAGAGCTGGTGGAAGTGGTGGACTTTCTCAAAAATCCCCAAAAGTACACCGATATTGGGGGCAAGATTCCCAAGGGGGTGCTGCTGGTAGGCCCGCCGGGGACGGGGAAGACCCTGCTGGCCCGGGCCGTCGCGGGAGAGGCGGAGGTGGCTTTCTTCCGCATGAGCGGCGCGGATTTTGTGGAGATGTTTGTGGGGGTCGGGGCGGCCCGGGTGCGGGACCTTTTCAAACAGGCCCGGGACAAGGCGCCCTGCATTATCTTTATTGACGAGCTTGACGCTATCGGCAAAAGCCGGATCAACAATATCGCCGGGGGTAACGACGAGCGGGAGCAGACCTTAAACCAGCTTTTGGTGGAGATGGACGGCTTTGACGCTACTTCGGGGCTTATCATCCTGGCGGCCACCAACCGGCCCGATGTGCTTGATCCGGCCCTGCTCCGGCCCGGACGCTTTGACCGGCAGGTGCTGGTGGACCGGCCGGACCTGAAAGGCCGGGAAGAGATACTCAAAATCCATTCCAAGGCGGTAAAGCTTTCCCCCCAGATGGACCTGACGGCGGTGGCGAAGATAACCTCCGGTTTTTCCGGCGCCGATCTGGCCAACATCGTGAACGAGGCGGCCCTCCTGGCGGTCCGGGCGGGGCGGCAGATGGTCTTGCAGAAGGACTTTGACGAGGCCATCGAAAAAACCGTGGCGGGACTGCAAAAAAAGACCAGGGTCTTGAAACCGGCGGAACGGCGGCTTACCGCCTACCACGAGGCCGGCCATGCCCTGGTGGCCGCCTTTACCTCCAACGCCGATCCGGTTCAGAAAATTTCGATTATCCCCCGGGGTTTTGCCCTGGGGTATACCCTGCAAATGCCGGTGGAGGATCGGTATACCGTTACCCAGTCCGACCTTTTGGGAAAGATCGACATTCTTTTGGGGGGGCGTCTTGCCGAGGAAATGATCTCCGGGGAATATTCCACCGGCGCCGCCAATGATCTGACCAAGGCCACCGACATTGCCCGCAAGATGATCACCGATTACGGCATGAGCGGCCGTTTCCGCAACGTAGCTTTGACTTCACGGGGCTCCGGTATGCCCGAACGGCAGGAACCGATGTTCCAGCGGGAATACGCGGAGAGTACCCAGCAGTATGTGGATGAGGAAATCGCCCGGGTGGTGGATCAGGAGTACGGGAAAACCAAAGAAATTCTGGAAAACCGCCGGGATATTCTGGATCGGGTGGCGGCGGCGCTTCTGGAAAAAGAAACGCTGGATGAAAAGGAATTTAAAGCCCTGCTGGAACCGGCGGCACTTATATAGAGTCTGTCCATAATGTAGACACATTATGGACAGACTTCCTTAAAAAAAGCATTTTCGCAGCCTAAAGGCTAAGAAAATGCAAGGTCTGTCTACAAAGTAACCGACTTTGTAGACAGACACTATATAGCGGATTTTCCGTTTATTCATGCTGAGGCTCATTTTTTCCGCTTTTTTCCGGCAGATAGCGGCTCATCACGTTTTCCACCGCTTTGTGAAAAGAGTCGTTAAGATCGTGGGCATACCCGCTGAAACCGTCATCGGGAACCGATTCGGGGAGAAAAAACTGAAAAGGTTCAACCATGAGGGCGGTGGAAAGTTTCGACAGGCTTTTGCAGGAAATTCCTTTTTTACCGTTTTCGATATCGTTGATAAAATTGTGGGTAAGGCCCGACTTGAGGCCCAGGCCAAACTGGGAGATATTCTGCAAATTCCGGATGCGTTTTAGGTTTTTGCTGACCAGGATACGTATATCCTCTTCATTGATGTGTTCTTTCATACCTGGATCTATTGTCCCAGTTTTTTAATATTTCAACAAGTAACCGGAAGCGGCAAAAATACCACCGGAACGGTTCCGGCCGGTCTTTCGCCCCGTTCTTGCACCGTTAACGGAGGTGGGCAGGGGGCGTCTTGCTGAGTATGAGGATTTCCGGCCGGTACTCAAAGTGCATGGTGTCAAAAAAAAGCCACTTTCCGCCCCAGATAAAGCCGTACGCTTCAAAGGCCTTGATGACAGCGCCGGGGGGGTGAAGCCGGCGGTCGTATGATACGGCCCACCATTCGGGGGTTCTTTGGATAGTCCACAGCCAGTAGGTTTCCCGGCCCCCCAGGGATTTGGGGAGCAGATCCAGGGCCGCTCCGTAGGCGTGGAAACTTCTGCTCTGGGTATCGGCGATGCTTCGCCAGTTCCAGCCGTCCAGAGTGTCAAGATTGTCGATCCACGATCTGACCTGGGGATTTGTTGCCGCCTCCGCCAGGATTCGTTCTTCTACCATAGCCAGTTCTTCCAGGATCATATAATGAACCATGACCGGCCGGCCGAGGAAACGAATGGATTTTACCCGGTCCCAGGATTCGTCCCGG
>JAISAN010000153.1 GCA_031266635.1 Treponema sp.
CCCGTTATATAGCGTAGCTTTTTCAGTAAATACCCCATATATAGCGTACTCTTTTTATGCGGTAAACGGACAAACGCCGGGTAATAGCTTTGGGCGTTTGTCTCATAATTTTGACGGCGGGAAAGACCGCGGGCGTGTAAAACACGTAAAGGAGTTTTAAGATGAAAAACACAGAAAGGAAACATCCGGGCATTGCCACCCTGGCAATCACATTTGTTTTGTTGCTGTCGGCAGGCTGTGGCGGCAAAAGCGCCGACCCGCCGAAGTTTTTTGACTTCGTAACGGAAGGGAAAGAGGTGTATATCAAAGGGTACAAGGGGAACAGCTTGAGTCCCCGGATCCCCTCAAAAATAAAAGGGAAAAAGGTTGTTGCCATTCTTGCAGGGGCTTTTTATTCTAGAAATACAGGACTTCAACTGACCGGCGTTACCATACCTGATAGTGTTACCACCATCGGCTATAATGCATTTGCCGATAACCAACTGTCCAGCGTTACCATACCTGATAGTGTTACCTCTATCGATGGCGGGGTATTTTCCGAAAACCAATTGACCAGCGTTATCATACCAAACGGCGTTACTAAAATCGCAAGTAATGCATTTGCCGATAACCAACTGTCCAGCGTTACCATACCTGACAGTGTTACCTCTATCGGTGGCGGGGCATTTGCCAACAACCAACTGACCAGTGTTTCCATACCTGACAGCGTTACCTCCATCGGCGAAGGGGCATTTGCCGATAACCAACTGTCCAGCGCTACCATACCTGACAGCGTTACCTCCATCGATGGAAACCCATTTGAAAACAACCCGCTAACCAGCATTACCATTGGAAACGGTATTACCTCCATCGGCGAAGGGGCATTTGTCAACAACCAACTAACCAGCGTTATTATCGGAAACCATGTTACTTATATCGGCAAGGGGGCATTTCTCAATAACCAACTGACCAGCGTTACCATACCAAACAGCGTTACCGCCATCGGTCTTGCAGCATTTTCCAGGAACCAACTGACCAGCGTTACCATTGGAGCAAATGTGAATTTAGGAGGCCGTGAAAATGACTGGTATCAGTCTTCATTCAATGATAGCTTTGACAATTTCTACAACAGCAACGGCAAGAAAGCGGGAACCTATACCTATAGTAACAGGCGATGGGCTTACCGGCAGTAGGCCGGCAAAACGGTGAACGGACAAACGCCGGGCAATAGCCTTGGGCGTTTGTCTCATAATTTTGACAGTGGGAAAGACCACGGGCGTGTAGAACGCGTAAAGGAGTTTTTTATGAAACTGAATTTCAGGATAATTGGAAAATTTTGTTTCTTGCTGGTGATCATCGGGTTTTTTATGCCGGTGGCTTGTGATGCTAACGGGTTTCAGATCGCCCATAGCAGCTATGCCGAATCCGCACTTTCCATGGCTCTATATGGCTTATTCATATCAGCTATTATTGGTCTTGTCATTGGCGTAGTATTACTGATTAAAAAAAATATACCGGTTGTTATAGACTGGCTGGTTGTTCTTGCTTGTATGTGTTGTGGTCTTATTCCATTTTTTATGAACGTAAGGAACTATCAGTTCCAATCCGGAATGTATGTAATATTAGCAGGGTACGTTCTAATATTTGTTGCTCAAGTTGTTTCTTTGATTAGAAAAGAGACATAAACGATAAAACTACAAAAAGGAGGAATAAAGATGAAAAAGGCTGTGAAAATCGCAATACTATCGGCGGAGAGGAGTGGAGTTGACGCGGAAAGGTTCGCGGGCGAAGCGGCGAAATTCATCGCCAAACCCGGAAAGTTTAAACTGGAAACAAACTCCCCCGTGAGCTTTGAGGAAATAGTCCAAAACCCGCTTGCGGTGAACGCAAGCCTCTCCATAAACGGAGGAAAGCCTTTCACAACCCGGCAGCCCAGGCGCGTGTGTGCCGTAACAGGCAGTTGAAATAACAGCTCGTATGAGTTGTTAACAAAAATCCGCAAAGATTAAAAACTATGAAAGGGGTAATATATGTTTGTTTTTCTTATAATCGTCGCTATCATCATCGTTATTATAGTTTTGGTAAAGAAAAACAACCGAAAGAAGGCGGTTGAAGAATTAATAAGCAGCCCTGCGTATGAGGTTGCTTCAGAAATTAAAAACGTATTAACCCAGAAAGGCCACAAGGTTAGCGGGTTCAGCACATATTTTGTAAGTGGCATACCCGTAGGGTGTTTTGATGTACATTCTGATCCTGGCGAGGACTCTATATTTAGTTTGCACATAAGATTTAGCCGTTCTCCGCTTGGACGGTACAGTGAGGAGCGTTCAATACGTAGCAAAAACCTGGAGAAAAAACCATATCAAAAAATGCTAGGAGGGCACTTTTATGCCATACAAGACGCAAATACCGGTCTTATTGTTGCTTCAAATGTTTTTTCTAAAGAAATACCGCCATTAATAGAAATAGCGGCGGATGTGATTAAAAATAGCCGGTATGAGTTTGAGCATCCTGAATGGATGTATGAGCATCCGGAAGCGAGGGAATACCTCAACGTCATGTTTCAATAAATATATTGGTAAGGAGATTTGAGATGAAACGTTTTGCAAGGGAGCCGCCAATAAAAAGGAAACAAACAGCGCCGCCGGTAATAGCCGCGCTGCTGGCAGCGGTGTTCCTGGCGGCCTGCGGCGGGATTGGCGGCAACAGCCCCGGCGGGGCGCATATCGGCGTGTACCGTGGCTCCCGCCCCCCAAAAGTGGGAGAGAGCCTCCACGCAATCAGCACCGGTGGGTTTTCAGGCGATTTCATCTGGGAGTGGGCCATGAAAAGGGACGACAGCCGCTGGTACGAAATTACCGTCTTCTCCGATGAATACCCCTATAATTACGGCACCTTATCCGGCAATAACGACAGCGAGTTTACCATCGGCGAAGGTTTGGTTGATTTTTACCTGCGAGTAAAAAGGAAAACAAAAGACGCGGACAATACGCAGAGCCTTTGGGTATATAGCGACATTTTAGGCCGTATACAACCGGCGCCAGCAGGCTATAGTACCGAGTGATGTTATCCGCATTTATCTCTTTTCGGTTCTGGAATAGTTAAATTCAGAATTCCTGCCCCATGGCCTGTCAGCGATTGACATAATTTTCAATAAAATGTAACATTTTTCTAAACTTTTCCTTTATTTTCCAGGGAATCTTTCGAAGCCCTGCGGGTCTTTTGTATCCGTCAATTTGAACCATAGGTGTATCAGCGGAAGAAATATCCCTTCAAGGGGCGCACGGTGTCCGTAAGAAAAAGCCAGGCCAAAGCCTGCGTAAGAAAAAGCGACAGCCGTCTAGCCCCGCAGTAAGGGATATTTCTTCCGCTTTTACGGAGCATGGTCAAAACTGACCCGTACAATATCTCGTTCCATAGCGGATAGCTGTAATTAAAGGGTACGGTTTTTCAGCGTTTTTTGTCCATTCAAAAAACCAAAAGGGGGTATGATGAATATTACCGGACAGATGGCGGAACTGGTTTTTCAACTGGGGCTTATTATTTTCGCGGTCCGCCTGGGGGGGCGGGCGGTAAAAAAGATAGGGATTCCCCCGGTACTGGGGGAGCTTCTGGCGGGGGTGCTCATCGGCCCCTATGCCCTGGGGGGTATCGGGTTTCCCGGATTTCCCCAGGGGCTTTTCCCGCCGGGCGGCGGGGAAGGCGGCGTGGCGGGGCTCGCCGTCAGCCCTGAACTCTACGCCTTCGCCACGGTGGCTTCCATTATCCTGCTTTTTTCATCGGGGCTCGAGACGGACCTGGGGCTGTTTCTCCGGTACTCGGTGGCCGGGGGGATTATCGGCATTGGGGGGGTAATTTGTTCTTTTGCCGCGGGCGTTTTAAGCGGCGTGTTCCTGCTCCACATTCCCTTTATGGACCCCCAGTGTCTTTTCCTGGGGGTCCTCTCCACCGCCACCTCCGTGGGGATCACCGCCCGGATCCTGTCGGATCAGAAAAAGATGGATTCCCCCGAAGGCGTTACGATCCTTGCCGCCGCGGTTTTTGACGATGTGCTGGGGATCATCGCCCTGGCGGTGATTCTGGGGCTCGTCAGCCTTGTTTCCGGTTCTTCAGACGGAGCGGCCCAGGGCTTCCGGGCATCGGCCATCCTGGGTATCGCCGGCAAGGCCTTTGGTTTCTGGCTTGGCTTTACGGCCCTGGGGCTTATTTTTTCAAAACAGCTTGCCCGGTTTCTCAAAATTTTCAGGCATAGTTTTGATTTTTCAATTCTGGCCCTGGGGATCGCCCTGCTTCTGGCGGGGCTTTTTGAAAAACAGGGCCTGGCCATGATAATCGGCGCCTACATCGTTGGGCTTTCCCTTTCCAAAACCGACATTGCCGCGGTCGTTCAGGATCGAATCCGGGGGCTTTACGAATTTTTTGTTCCCATCTTTTTCGCGGTCATGGGGATGATGGTGAATGTCCGGGAGATTTTTTCAGGCCCGGTGCTGATTTTTGGCGCGGTATATACGCTGGCGGCGGTGTTGTCCAAAATCATCGGCTGCGGCGGGCCGGCCCTGCTTTTGGGCTTTAATCTTCGGGGCAGTCTGCGGATCGGTACGGGCATGGTGCCCCGGGGCGAGGTAGCTTTGATTATTGCTGGTATCGGGCTAAGCTCCGGGGTTCTTGATGATCAGCTTTTCGCGGTGATCATTTTGATGACCCTGATCACCACCCTGATGGCGCCTCCCCTGTTAAACACCGCCCTGAAGCTCCCCGGCCAGGGCGCCCGGCGGCCCGTAAAAGACGAGGACAGCGCCCAGGAGGCTTGGGAATTTGAATCCGCTGAAATCGCCGCTCTGGTGGCGGACACCCTCCGCAAGGGCCTGCGGGACGAAGGATTTTATGTGCAGATAATGAATATCGACGAGGGCCTTTCCCAGGCCCGGAAAGACGATATTGCCCTGTCCATTACCGAAGCGGAACGGGCCGTTACCATTGAAACGTCAAAAACCGATATTGGTTTTGCCAAAACCGCCGTGTACGAGGTAATTCTGGGGCTTTCCGGCGTGATGGAGAAACTCAGGGCTTCATCAAACCCTGGGGAAATGAAAAAAGACCTGGCCGGTATGGAGGGCCGTACGCCGGAGGATCTGCTTTCCCTTGTCCGGGAAGAAACGATAAGTCTGGAACTCAAGGGAGAGACCAAGGAGGCGCTGATCGCCGAAATGGTGGACCTCCTGGCCGCCAGGGGAAAGCTGGAAAACCGGGATCTGGTGCTGGAAGACGTGCTTCAGCGGGAAAAAACCATGAGTACGGGTATGCAGCATGGTATCGCCCTGCCCCACGCCAAATCCGACGGCGTTAACGACATCTGTGTGGCGGTGGGTCTCAAAAAAGCGGGAATCGATTTTGAATCCAGCGACGGTGAAAAGTCCCGGCTTTTTATCATGGTGGTTTCCCCAAAAAAGATCAGCGGCCCCCATATCCGGTTCCTTGCCGCCATCGGCGCGGTTCTGCGGGACGATACCGTTTGTCAGGCGGTGTTCAAGGCCCGTTCCAAAGGCGAGGTGCTGCGTCTGCTTACCAAAAAATGAAGCCGCTTGCTAGCGGTATAGCTTCGGGGGGTCCTCGTTTTCCCCGGAAATCCAGGTAATGATCCGGGGATTATCCCCGATAAGCAGTTCGGTATGTTCGGCCATATCCTGCCCATCCCCGGAAACAATGTCGTAGAGCCGCTGCCCGGTTCCGGGGAGGCTAATCCCCAGCCTGACAGGAAAAATTCCCCGGTTCCAGAGAATCAGGGTATGGCGCTTGTCCTTTCCCCGGAAGTACAGGCTTTCCACCGGGGCCGGAACCCGGTCCCGTTCGGGGAATTCGGGCCGGTACTCGTATCCGGCGATATACCGGCTGCACAGGGCGTAGGCGGCGGCGCCTTTTTTGGGGGAATAATCGGGATAGACAAGGCCAAAAAAGTGTTCCGAATCATGGGGGGAATGGTTTTCATCCCGATTATAGGCGTCGAAGAGTTCATACCAGCAGCATAAGCCCGCGCCCCGCACCGCAAGACCCGCCAGGGTTTTTACAATATAGGCGGGGAAACGGGCTTCCCGTACCCTGGTGGGATACCAGCCCCCGGTGGGGTAGCCCACCTCGGTAACCCATATTTCGCCGGTATAGCCCTGGGAGGCCAGGCTTTTTTTGAACCGGTCATAAAGCCATACCGATCCCTGGGGGCTGATGTCATAAGGATGGAAGGAGATACTATCGGCCTGTTCCATTGCCCCGGCCCGAAACAGCCCCCGGATAAAACTGCCGGGGACCCGGTTAAAAGACCCGGCCACAATTTTTGCCTCCGGATCTATCTCCCGGATTTTCTCCGCCGCCGCCCGGGCAAGGACATAAAAATCCGCTTTTTTTCCCTTCCAGAAAATCCAGTTCGGTTCATTCCAGATCTCCCAGGCGCCGATTTTTCCCTTGTACCGGCGGACCAGGGTTTCCACATACCGGAGGTAATACGGCAGTTGTTCCGGGGTAATAAACCAGCGGCGCTTGCTGCCCCCGTGTATCCAGTACGTGTCGTAGGCCAAAATGGCGATGACCTTTTTCCCCGCCGCGTTGCTGGCCTCCACAAACTCATCGTGCTCGGAATAATCCCACACCCCCATTTCAGGTTCAAACTTGTTCCAGTTAAAAGTTTTTCTCAGCCATACCGCGCCCAGCTCGTCCAGAAGGGCGTATTCCCTATCCGCCGGGCCTTCTCCGCCGCCGGGGCTCATGCCGAAATAATCTTCCGGGATGATCCGGGCCTCGGGAACGGAAAAGCTTTGGCAGGAGGATAAAAAAAAGAGGAGGCCGCCAAAAACCGCCAAAACCGCGAGAGCTTGTGAGCCGGCCCGCCGGTCCGCGCCGGCCGATTTTTGAAAAAAGTTCATATTTTGACCGCCTGGAAAATTTTATACAGGTAGAGATCCATCATGACAGGCTCAAGGGCCTTCCCCAAAGGGAGGATCAGCGTATCGTATCCTGCGGTCAGGGCCAGACAGGTTTCGGTTCCGGCGGAATCGTAACGCCGGGCGGCCTTAACATAATTGTCCCTGGCCTTGGGGGAGCTGAGCCCGATATTCCGCAGCTCAAAATCGCTGAGCCGCCCGGAATCCGCCAGGAACAGGTAATCCCTGAGTTTCCTGAAACACCATGCCAGACCCGAAAATATTCCCCTGGGGTCTTCCTCCTTTGAAGCCAGCAGGGTATGCAGGGATTCAAGGGCCCGGGGAAAATCTCCCGCGGCTATCCGGGCAAAGAGGGTAAAGGGAGATTCTGCCCGGGTATGGGAAAGCCATTGCTCCACATCCTCCGGGCCGACCGTCTTGTCCTTGTCCAGAAAAAAAACCAGCCGGGAACATTCCCGCCCCAGGGCCTCGGTGTTGTTTTCCACCAGCTCAAGAATGGTCGCAATGGCCCCGGCGTTAATGTCAAACCCCTTCCGCCGGAAGAAAGAAGCCACCCAGTCTGTTTTTTGATTTTCAAAAAGTTCATAAAAAAGCTTCCGGTTCTCCCGGCTGACCCCGCTCTCCAGCCCCTTGTCCAGGCTGGTGTTTTCGGACATGAGGATCAACACCGTATCGTCCTGGGGGGAGGACATATAGGAAACAAGGATTTTAACATCTTCCTTTTTTTTGATAAGCTCGGCGTTTTTGATCAGGAAAAGCCGGGAGTCCGCAAAAAGGGCCCCGTTTCTGAGGATATCAACCATTTCGGATACCCCCGTTTCCCCGGCATAAAAAGAAGTTTCCTCAGGACAAGTTCCCTTCCGGGAAAGGCGCTTCCGCAGCTCGTTAAGGGCATCCTGTTTTTGCCCCAGTTCGGGGCCAAGAAAAAGACAGCAATATCCGGCAGCCACGGCGCCCTCCTTCAATAGGACCGGAGAATTTGTACCAGCCGCCCCAGGATCCTGACTTTTTGGCTGTACATTGTCTTATAGGCGGGATTTTCCGACTGAATCCGCAGCCGGGTTTTTTCCCGGAAAACCCGTTTCAGGGCGACCGCCTCATCCACTACCACCACGACAATTTCACCGTTTTTGCAGGTCTCCTGTTTTTCGATAATTGCCGTATCACCGTCCATAATACCGGCGCCGGTCATGGAATCTCCCCGGACCTTCAGGGCAAAATGTTTTTTGTTTTTTCTCAGCATGGACTGATGTATGGTAATGGTTCCGTCCCAATTTTCCTCCGCCAAGATCGGCCGCCCCGCGGCCACGGTCCCCAGCAGGGGAATCGCAAGACAGCCCACGGGCCCGTTATTCCCTACCACTTCTATAGTCCGGGAACGTTTACCCGCTTGTTTAAGGCTCCCCTTTTTTTTAAGGGCGATAATATGGTCGTGGGCTCCTTTTACGGAGATGGAAAAATATTCCGCCACTTCCCGAATTGTTGGCGGATACGAATGGTCGCCGATGTACTCCGCGATGAAGGACAACACTTCTTTTTGACGGTGAGTGAGTTCTTTCATCATTCATCCTTCGTATTTGGCATGGTGATACGGTATTTTCGCAGTTTTGCGTGAAGATTACTCGGGTAAATCCCAATCGTCTCCGCGGTTCTTGAAATGATACCATGATTTTTCGAAAGATGGAATTCCAGATAATATTTTTCGAAAGACTCCCTGGCGTTTACGTAATTTAGTTCCATAATTTCGGCCAGGGGCCCGTCAGGAACCGGAAGATCTGAAACAGCCTGCGGGTCTTTCCTGCCCTTGAAGGCTTCGGGATTTTTCTGGAGCAGATCCATCACCGCTTTGCCGCTGATCCGGCCTCCCCCGTGCATCACCGCTATCCGTTCCGCCAGGTTCCGCAGCTCCCGGACATTTCCCGGCCACTCATAGAAAGCCAGAAAATCCAGGGCCTCCTGATCAAATTCGGGGTTTTTTACCCCCAGGGTTTTGAGGAAGTGAAAAAGAATCAGGGGAACATCTTCGAGCCGTTCCCGCAGCGGGGGGATTCGGATGGGAATAACATTGAGGCGGAAATACAGATCCTGCCGGAAACGGCCCAGCTTACATTCCTGTTCGAGGTCTTTATTGGTTGCCGCCACGATCCGTACATCCGTATCTATGGTTTTTTCCCCTCCCAGGCGTTCTATTTTCTGTTCCTGGATAACCCGGAGTACCTTGGACTGGGCTTGCAGGGACATGTCGCCGATTTCATCAAGGAAAAGCGTGCCCCCGGCGGCCAGTTCAAAGCGGCCCTTGCGGATGGAAACCGCATCGGTAAAGGCGCCTTTTTCATGGCCAAAAAGTTCACTTTCGATGAGGGTGTCCGGAATGGCCGCGCAGTTCAGTTCCACAAAGGGCTTGTCCGCCCGGGCAGATCCCTGGTGGATCGACCGGGCGGCCAGTTCCTTGCCGGTGCCGTTTTCCCCGGTGATGAGGATCCGGGCGTCGCTGGCGGCGGCCTGTTTGATCAGGGCCTTGGCCTTGTTTATTTCGCCGCTGATTCCAATGATCTCGTCCGGTACCGCCGTATTTTTTTTCAGATCCCGGTTTTCTTTCCGGAGCTTTTGCAGGACCAGGGCGTTACGGCAGACGGTCAATACTTTGTCCAGGGAGAGGGGTTTTTCCAGAAAATCAAAGGCCCCCAGTTTTACCGCCCGGACCGCCATGTCTACATTGGCGTGGCCGGAAATAACCACCACCTCGATCTCCGGCCACCCGGAGCGGATTTTTTCCAGCGCGTCCATACCTCCCATCCGGGGAAGGAGGACATCAAGGAAAATGAGGTTGATGGTTTCCCGGTCCAGAATCTCCAGGCCCAGCAGGGCGTCTTCGGCGGTTACAACCTGGTATTTTTCATCTTCCAGAATTGAGGCCAGGGTCCGGCGGATCCCCGGCTCATCATCAATAATTAAAATTCTGGTCATGGTTTTATCACCTGCGGCAGGGAAGAACCCGGCGGCTGGTCCGGCGCGAGAGAAGATTCGTTAACCGGCAGATCGATAAAAAAGGTTGTCCCCATACCTTCCGCCGAATTGAACCAGATAATGCCGCCGTGATCGTTTACAATCCGTTCTACAATCGGAAGCCCCAAACCTGTTCCCGATTCTTTGGTGGTAAAATAGGGCGTAAAAATGAGGTTTCCTTCCTGCCTGGTAATTCCTTTGCCCGTATCCCTGATGCTCAGTCTGCAATACCGGCTCTCCCGTTTTTTTACCAGGTCCGTGCGGATTTCGATGATCCCCTTGCCGCTCATCGCGTCAATGGCGTTGATAATCAGGTTGGTCAAAACCTGGGAGAGCCGGTGTTTGTCGATTTTTACGGAAATATCATCCCCAATATGCGCCGTGTTAAATTCCACCCTGGGATAAGAACTCCGGTAAGGACCGGCCGCCTCCTCCACCGCTTCCCGGAGTTTTGTCCAGGATTGGGAAGGTTCCATGGGTTTGGAAAGGGTTCGGAATTCGGTAAGCAGGGTGGAAAGCCCCTCGGTTTCCTGGATAATCGCCAGCATGGAACTTTCCAGAATTTCCCCGATCTCCTCCGGCTTGTTCTGCCACCGCCGCAGAACCCGTTCCGCCGAAAGTTTGATGGGGGTTAGGGGATTTTTTATCTCATGGGCAAGCTGCTGGGCCATATTCTGCCAGATTGATATTTTTTCCGCCTTTACCAGGGCGGCCCGGGATTTTTCCAGGTCCTGAACCATGGCGTTAAAAGACCGGATCAGGAGCCCCAGTTCATCTCCCCGGCGGGCGAGAATCTGGATGGAAAAATCCCCTTCCGCCACCCGCCGGGTCGCTTCGGTCAGTTCCACAATCGGCTGGGTTACCTTTCGGGTAATGCTTATGGCAATAATTACCGTCATCAGCATCGTGGGGAGAAAAAAGACCCCGTAAAAAAAGATAAAGAGGGGCCGGAGATTGGCCACCAGGGAATTTAAAATCTCAAAATGATTTTCTTCATTTTCGATGGCGTCCATCCCCTGGTCAAAATCATCTCCCAGGTTATAAGTGATTACCCGGAGCCGGTTTCGCGCGGGGTACGTTACATAACGGATAAGCCCCGCGTCCCGTGGTTTTTCCCGGGGAATATACCCCTGCTGCAGCGAAGGCGGGACGGAGAGCCGCCTTTGTTCATCTCCGGCAAAAGCGCGGGGGGTCCAGGCGCCGTCTTCCCCCGGTTCAAAATCCTGCGCCGCCGCAAGTCCGGCCGGCAGCGTATTTCCGCCATCCCCGCTCAGGAGGGCCCCAAAATCCGTTTCCCGGATCAGAACCTCAAAGCGCTGTATGTGGCCCGAATAAGTGTCCAGGGCAAAACTCTGGCTGGCGGCCAGGGCCGCGTCGGTATTGACGGTCCGCCAGAAACGCATCAGCTCGCTGACCGAAAGGCCGGTGATGATTGTTACCGGGGCCGCGGCAAATACCACAACCGTAATAAAGTAGCCCAGGAGCCGGGCATTGAATTTACTCCCTGTTCGCCGGGCGGCTATGTCCTGGAAAAGACTGATCGCCGAGGCCCCCAAAAAAACCAGCAGGACCACGGGAATGGTAAAAAAAACAACCAGGTGCAGCAGTCCCGGCATACGGCCTTCCCGGAGGGCTTCGGAAAAAAAGGTCCGGGAAAAAAGGACGGTAAGTATGCACAGGAGGAGGTAGATCAGGATAAGGCCCCGAACATTCATAATTGAATATTTCGGCCGGGTTCGGACTGTTTTCATTCTTCCTCAAATTTGGATTCAAACAGGCGGACCAGGGTTTCTACCGCCGCCTTTTCATCCTCGCCCTCGGCAATGATCCGTATCACCGTCCCGTAGGCGGCGCCCAGGGTGATGATTCCCATGATCGATTTTGCGTTAATCCGATCATTGTCCTTTTCAAAATAAATGCTGGATTTAAAGTCCTTGGTGGTCTGTACCAGCAGCGCCGCCGGACGGGCGTGAATTCCTGCCCGGTTTTTAATGGTAATAGTTTGTTCTGTCATTCCTTTTCCCTAAATAATATCGTCACTGCCGAAATACACCGAACGGGCGGTATCACTTTCGATCCATTTTAGAATGTTCTGATTAAATTCCTTGGCGGCATTATACCCCATTTTTTTAAGCCGCTCATTCATCGCCGCGGTCTCGATAATAATGGGAATGTTCCGTCCCGGTTTTACCGGAATCTCCAGCCTGGGAACGCTTACCCCCAGAAATTCCATCACCTTTTCTTCCGCCCCCAGGCGGTCATAAGCTTTGGTGGAATCCCATTCTTCCAGCATTACCACCAGTTGGATCTGTTTCCGGTCCCGGATCGCCCCAACCCCAAAAAGATGGGTCACGTTGATAATTCCCAGCCCCCGGATCTCCATGTGGTGGCCGATGATTTTGTTTGCCCCGGTGCCCATAAGGATGTTGCCGTTTACGCAGTGGATGTCTACCACGTCATCCGCCACCAGCCGGTGGCCCCGCTTGATTAAATCCAGGGCGGTCTCACTTTTCCCAACTCCCGAGTCCCCCAGGATCAGGATACCCACGCCGTAAACTTCCACCAGGACGCCGTGGATGCTCTGCCGGGGGGCGAAAATCTCCGCGAGGATCCGCATGATCCGGGCGGAAAATTCCGCGCTGCCCAAATCGGTCTGGAGTATGGGGCACTGGGCTTTTTCGGCGGCCTCAAAAAATTCCTGGTGGGGGTTCAAATTATGGGTAAAAATACAGCAGGGGATGGGGTAGGTGAACATCTGCCGGATAGTCGTGTCCAGTCCTTCTTTTTCCAGCTTCCGGAGATACGACACCTCCCCCCGGCCAAAGAGCTGAATCCGCTGGTGGGCAAAGGAATCGTAAAACCCCGCCAATGCCAGGCCCGGCCGGTTCAGATCCGGAATATTGATTTCCTTGGTTAAACCCTTCCGCCCCCCGATGCAGTGGAGGTTAAGACTGTTATGTTCCTTTAAATCAATATCAATGAGGTCCAGAACGGTAAAATGCCTATCCGCCATGATATTATAATAAAAGAAGGGGAGACGGATAGCAAG
>JAISAN010000196.1 GCA_031266635.1 Treponema sp.
GCTTCAATCTGCTCCCGCCGGTTATACCAGGCCCATACGGCCCAGCCTACGGTATTGTAGATTGCCTGGGGGGTCAGGTCGTCAAAGAGGAAGCCGGTGCCGGTTCCCGTATCCTGGTCGTATTTTTCCACCGTGTCCGCCAGGCCCCCGGTGTTCCGCACGATAGGGAGGGTTCCGTAGGACAGGGAGTACATCTGGTTGAGGCCGCAGGGTTCGTAGTGGCTGGGCATGAGGAAGAAGTCGCTCCCCGCCTCGATCAGGTGGCTGGTATGTTCATCATAGCCGATCCGGGCCTTGAAGTTGGAAAGCCGGGAGGAAAGGCTTTTGATCTCGTTTTCGCACCAGTATTCCCCGGAGCCCAGTAGAACCATTTGCAGATTCATGTCCCGGCAGATGGACCAGGCGGAGCCGTAGCCGGGGCCGAAAAGTTCGCCCACCCCCTTCTGCCCGGTAAGGCGGGTAACCATGCCGATGATGGGTACGTCCCGGGACGGGGGAAGGCCGAATTCCTTCTGGAGCGTTTCTCTGGCCAGGGCTTTTCCCGCCATATCTTTGACCGAATATTTTTGAGGGATGGAAGGGTCTTTGGCGGGGTTCCAGAGGTCCGTGTCAATGCCGTTCAGGATACCCGAATAATCGGCGGAGCGGTAACGGAGGACCCCGTCGAGCCTGAAGCCCTGGGCCTGGGTTTTGGTTTCCTCAGCGTAATTGGGGGAAACGGTGTTGAGTTTGTCCGCGCTGTAGAGCCCCGCCTTGAGGAGATTGAGCATGTTCCAGTCTTCAAAGCCGGCGTTGTAAAAAACATCCCAGCCCAGGCCGGTATACCCGAAATTGTCCTGGTGGTAGATCCCCTGGTAGCCCAGGTTGTGAATGGTCAGCAGGGAGGCGGTGTCGGCGAATTCCCCGGCGCTGCCCGGCGCCCGTTCGGCGAATTTCAAAAACACCGGGGCCAGGGCGGCGGGCCAGTCGTGGGCGTGGATGACATCGGGGAACCATTTGATCTTCCGGCAAAGCTGGAAAGCCGCCCGGCAAAAAAAGGTAAAGCGCCGGGGGTTGTCCAGAAAATCCGGCTCCGAAGGGCTGCCGTAGATCCCGTCCCGGCCAAAGAATATTTCGTGATCGATAAAGTACGCCCGGACCGGGTTCCTGTTCGATTTTTCCGGCAGGGCGGCGGTGTATACGGCGCTCCATTCTTCCCCGCCCCCCACCGGAACCCCCATGGCGCCGGGAAGCTGGGTCAGCGCTCCCCGGTCGATGGAATAATACCGGGGAATGACAATCCGTACTTCGTGTCCCTGCTTCGCCAGGGCCAGGGAGAGGCTGGAAACCGTGTCCGCCAGACCGCCGGTCTTGGCCCAAGGAACCGCCTCGCTGGAAACCATGAGTATTTTCATCGGCGAACCCTCTGAGGCGGTTCCAGAACCACCCCGCTGGAGACCATGAGTATTTTCATGTTAAAAACTGTCTACTGTGGCGAGGCCGTTTTCCCGGATGATCTTGAGCCCCTTGTCGTGATCTTCCAGTTTGAAGATTACCACCGCCTTGCCGGTCTGGCCTTCCAGCGAGGCGTACAGGTATTCGATGTTCACCTGGGATTTTTGGAACAGTTCCATTACCCCCGCGAGGCCGCCGGGGGTGTCGTCCACCTCCACCGCCGCTACATCGGACTGCCGGGTGGTGAAGCCCCCGTCGTTCAGGGCCTTCACCGCCTCGCCGTTTTTGTCCACGATAAGGCGGAGAATGCCAAAGTCCGCCGTGTCGGCGATGCTGATGGCCCGGATGTTGATCCCCGCCTGGGCCAGAACCCTGGTTACTTCTCCCAGGCGGCCGGTGGTGTTTTCCAGAAACACGGATATTTGCTGTATTGCCATGATTATGTCCTTTATCTCTCGTATTAGGAGCCAATTTCAAAATTTAATATTTTGAAATCACCTCTTAGTATAAACCAATAATGAGGGCCCGGGGGAAAATTTTTTATATTTTCCTGTTGTCAATGGCCCGCTGTGCCTTGCAAGGCAAGGCCGCCTAAATTTTCCTGTTGTCAACAACCCGTTTAGCCTTGCCAATGGACCGTTCAATGGTTTTCGGCTCCACCAGCTTCACCTTGAGGCTGATCTGGAGCCGGGATTTCATCACCCCTTCGATCTTGTTCCGCAGCACTTCCAGGTCTTTGGTTTCATCGCTGAAAAATTCCCGTTTTACCTCGACCTGGAGCTCCACTTCGTCCAGATGGCTGTCGCCCCGGTTCACCACAATGAGGTACTGGGGCTCGGTGCCTTCAATGTCGATGAGGGCCTGTTCAATCTGGCTGGGGAAGACATTGACCCCCCGGATGATCAGCATATCATCGGTCCGGCCAAAAATCCGGTGCATCCGCACGGTGGTCCGGCCGCAGGTGCAGGGCTCCCGCATAAAGTAGGTGATGTCCCGGGTCCGGTAGCGGAGCAGGGGGGTGCCGTCCTTGGTCAGGGTGGTGAAAACCAGTTCCCCCTTTTCGCCGTCCGGCAGTACCCGGCCGGTTTCGGGATCGATGATTTCGGGGTAAAAGAGGTCTTCGTTGATGTGGAGGCCGTTTTGGGCTTCGCACTCAAAGGAAACGCCGGGGCCGATGATTTCGGTGAGGCCGTAAATGTCGTAGGCCTTCATGCCGAAACGGGATTCAATCTCCTTCCGCATATTCTCGCTCCAGGGTTCCGCCCCGAAACAGCCTTTGCAGAGGGGCAGCTTGTGAAGGTCGATCCCCGCGTCCGCCGCTTCTTCGGCCATGTAGAGGGCGTAGGAAGGTGTGCAGGTGAGCATGGTGGAGCCGAAGTCCTGGAGCACCATGAGCTGCCGGGCGGTGTTCCCGCTGGACATGGGGAGAACCTCCGCGCCGATGGTTAGGGCCCCATAATGGGCGCCGGGGCCGCCGGTGAAAAGGCCGTAGCCGTAACAGTTCTGGACCACGTCGTCTTTGGTGCAGCCCGCGGCGGACAGGGTCCGGGCCATAGCTTCCCGCCAGATATTGATGTCGTTCTGGGTGTACTCATCCACCACGGGCTTTCCGGTGGTGCCGGAACTCATGTGGACCTCCACGATCCGGTCCGGGGGAGCGGCGAGGAGGCCCCGGGGGTAGTTCTCCCTGAGATCGTCTTTGGTGGTGAAGGGGAGTTTTTCAATGTCCTTGAGGCTGTGAATATCCCGGGGCCTTATCCCCAGGGCATCCATTTTTTTCCGGTAGAACGGCACCCGGGTGTAGAGGGTTTCTACCAGGTTTTTCAGGCTCGCAAGCTGGAGCTTCTTTCGCCCCTCGTTTTCCATACATTCGTATTCGGGGTTAAAGATCATGACACCTTCCTTTAATAGAGGCTGTTCCAAAACTTCAGTTTTTGGAACAACTACCTTAGTGTATTGAGTTTCCCTGTTATCTTACCGGCTTGCGGGGGGCTGATCAAGGTTCCTTGAAAAAAACCAGGGAGATATATAGTATATAAAAAAGGAGATAGTCATGGCTGATGATATGAATCCATACCAAAGTCCTCAAAGTCCGGTGAACCCGGCGGCGGATGTTTCGGGCCGGCTGACCGAAACGATGGAGCGTTATCTTAAAGGGGCCTCTCCCTGGCTGCGTTTTATCGG
>JAISAN010000064.1 GCA_031266635.1 Treponema sp.
TGTTGTGCTGTACAACATTTTATAACGTTTACTAATATTATATTTATCAAGGTATCCAATAAAAATCTACTCGTTTTAATTCACTGTGATATATACCATCTTTATAATGAATGAAATACATTGTTGTAAATATTTGGATTGTAATATTCTTTTGGTAATAATTATTTAAATCGTTTTTTGTATACATATGAATATTAATTTTATTTGATGATTTTATATTCATTATATCTTTTTCTGATAATGTTCTAATATTATTATTCGATTTATAATCTTCAATAATATTTGCAACACTAATTAATTTTTTTCAACATTTTCCATATGTAAAAAAATAATTCCCAGTCCTAAGAATATTCCAATAATAAAAGACATTACAGAAAAAACAAAAATAAAACTATTCTTATATTTTTTTGAATAATACAATGATATTACAACCAAAATAATAAACAATATTGGTGATACTAAAAATAATCCAAACCATATATTAACTAAAATTGAAATCATAACAATTAGAATAATACTTAATATTTAACACGAGTATTTAATCCATTTAAATTAATTTTAAACATTCTCATAATATATCATATACATTTTATTTTGGCAAGTATTTCTGATTCGTATTGAGGGTTTCATACCCCGCAGCTCTGCCGCGCGGTTGTTGATTCATTTTTAATTAAATTTAGGTACAATTGCACATAACGTGATGGTTGTATGCCGTTTGGTTTGCTTTTACTCTAATTGTATTTAATATTCCTTAAAATGAATTTTCCAATGCTATTTTGCGAAAAATCTGAATAGCCTTTTCCGGCTCTTCCAAATTTGGAGAATGTGCGGAATTGTCAAATGAGAAAAATTCCCTTTTGGGAGCCTCTAAAACATCCAAATATTCTTTTGCAAGGGTATATGAAACCATATAATCATAAACTCCATGAATTATATAGAATGGAATTTCAAATTTTACGGATGATTCAAAAAAATTATCTTTCAATAGAACCGGAAACAGATAGATCATCGAAAAATCAGCTCCAAGAAACCAGTTTATTTTTTCACTTAATGTATACCCCTTGAATACAAATAACGTTCTAAGAACCATGCCATTAAAGGTCATCCCTTGTGGAATCCCTTGATGCACATGTCCAATTCCATACCGGTTAAGAGTTGCTGTTCTGACCATGAGATAATCAAGCTGATGATCTTTTTCTTGCAGCAACGGAAACCCCTCTGCATGTGGATCAAATTTTTCCAGCTTTTCAATAACATCTTTATCATTGATGTCTTTTGCATGGTTTAACATATAATCATAGGATAAACGTTCTGATTCCACAAAATTTGATGTTTGGCCAATGCCAATATATGCGAGATAGTTTTCCGGATATTTTTCTATGGTTTTAACGCCAAGATACGAACCCCAAGAGTGGCCCAAGAGGTATATTTTATCCTGACCAAAACGTGATTTGAGGTATTCTGTAACTTCGCGTGTATCCTCCACCATTTGTTCCACTGTCATAGTTGAAGGATCTGTTGATTTAGAATAAGTCATTCCGGAACCACGTTGATCCCAGTAACAAACCGTAAAATATTTTTCAAGGCGTTCACTTTTTTCCAAATAAGAAATAAATTGCAGCATCGGTGTGCCTGGGCCGCCATGCAGGTATAATATTACTGGGTTTTGAGAATTTTCACCCCGAATAAACATCCCCTGGCTAATTCCATTGACTTCAATCCATACTTTTTCGGAGATAGAGCCTTGAATAACATTGCCTTGTGAATCTTTTAATGGAGTAAGTTTACCGGGACTATTTGCCAAAACAATTAACAATCCTGCAAATAAAGCGCCTATAAATGATAACGCAATTATCAGCATAATTTTTCCCGCCTTTTTCATGTTTTGATTTCCTTTTAAAAGATTAAGTTCAACGCATATAACACATAATCATAAGATTTTTATACTAAATTGTCAATGTATTTTAAAAATATTACAGACCAAATGGCGTATAACTTGGATTTACATATATCCGTCAGTTTGACCCATAGGTGTATCTGCGGCAGGGGCTATTCCTGCCGCTTGTACGGAGCATGGTCAAAATTGGGGGGTGGGCGGAAGACTTGCTGCCGCAAGGCTGGAGCCCAGGGCGGGGCCAAAGAAAATGTACCCATCGTGAAAAAATGCCCGGAAAGTGGCCCCCCCCTCCTTATGAGGTAGCTGTAATTCATGGAGAGATTATGTTATACTGAAGCGGTGGATCACTTGGAGACCGCGATAGCCCTCTGTGCGGTAGGGGCGGAGAAGATCGTATCACGGGAACTGCGGAAACTCGATCTCTCCGTGGAAAGTTCGGAATTTGGCAGGGTGCGGTTTCGCGCGGATGTGGCCGGGCTCTACCGGGCCCTTATGGCCCTCCGGGCGGCGGACCGGGTGTTGCTGGAAACCGGTTCTTTCCCTGCCGGGGATTTTGACGCCCTGTTTGAGGGAGTCCGGGCGGTTCCCTGGGAACAGTATGTTCCCCCCGGCATGGGCTTTATTGTGTCGAAGGTCCGTGCCAGCCGGTCGCGGCTCCGGGCGGAAACCAGTATTCAGGCGGTGGCCCACAAGGCCGCGGCGGAACGGCTCTGTACGGCCCGGCATATACCGAGGCTCCCGGAGGACGGGTCCGCGGCGGAAGTCCGGGTTTATATAGAAAAGGACCAGGTTTCCCTGCTGCTGGACCTGGCGGGGGAACCGCTGTTCAAGCGGGGCTACCGCAGTGAAGGGGGAATTGCCCCCATCCGGGAGACCACCGCGGCGGCGATGATCCTGCTTGCCAATTGGCGGCGGAAGTTTCCCCTCTACGATCCCTTTTGCGGTTCCGGGACAATCCTGATCGAGGCGGCCATGTACGCGTGGGATATGGCCCCCTGCCTGGGCCGGTCTTTCGCGCTGGAAAAACTTTCCATCGCCAACCAGGAACTGGAGCGGGCCGTGCGGAACGGCCTGCTGGAAAAAGTGAATTTTGACCGGATCATCCGTATTGCCGGGAGCGATGAGGATGGGCGGGCGGTCTCCATAGCCCGGTCAAACGCGGAACGGGCCTGGGATTTGGCCAGGGGGCAGAGCCCGGCGCGGGGGATCCGGCAGACCATTCGCCTGCCGGAAGACCCGGCGTGGCAAAGCCTCCCGGACATCAGGGCCATTAGGATGAAGGATGTCCGGGCCCCCTGGGATGAGCCCGGTTTCATCATTACCAATCCTCCCTACGGGAAACGGCTGGGTGCCCCCGATATAGCGGAAAAGACCTATGGGGAAATGGCGGAACTCCGCCGGCATTTCCCGGAATGGACGCTGGCCCTCATTACCGATCATCCCGGCTTTGAATCCTTCTTTGGCAGGAAGGCCGATTCCTGCCGGGAAATCACCAACGGAGCAATTCCCTCTTACTTTTTTTTGTACGGGGAACATTAGACTTGTTCGACAACCCGGTTGGTTGTCTGCTAACCAAAGGTTAGCTTGCAAGTCTTGCAAAATGCTTTACATTTTGCAGTTTTCAGCGGATTTGTTCAGAAACTTGAGGTTTCCGAACAAATCTATTAGAAATCGGAGGGGGTTATTCATGTCCATTATCGTCGAACATGAAAAACGGCGGCGGGAAATTCTTGAAAGGGCTCTGGATGTTTTTGTGGATGAGGGCTTTGAAGACGCCACCTTCCAGAAAATCGCCGGCCGTTGCGGCATCACCCGGACCACCCTGTATATTTACTTTAAAAACAAAAAAGAGATTTTTAACTACAGTATTAAACAGCTTTTGTTCAATGTGGAAACCCGGATTCAGCAGATCGTTAAAGACGCATCCCTGGGCATTGGGGATAAGATAAGCGCGGTACTTTTGGATATTATCGGTCAGCTTGAGCAAAACCGCCGGCTCCTTTTGGTGATCCTGGACTATCTCTTGCTGCTTTCCAAAAACGGCTATGACCCGGAAACCCGGATCCGCCGCCGGGTCCTTAAACTCCGGCACATCCTGGCCTCCCTGGTAATAGCGGGCATCCGGGCGGGGGAACTTATGCCGGTAAATGTCAAAACCGCCGACGATCTGCTCTACGGCCTGATCGAGACCGCCATATTCCGTCTGGTGGTACTGAAGCGGGAAACGGCGGGAGATCTGAAACAGGCGGTGGTTCTGGCGGTGAAGGGCTTAGTGCGGTAAGGGAAATTCCTCCCGCTTTTACGGAGCATGATCAAAACTCACAGATATCATACCACGTTTAAGCCAGAACCACGTCTTTTTCCAAAATCTTCAGTACCTTGGTAGGACATTTGGCAGCGCAGGTCCCGCAGGAAGTACAAAGCGCGTCATTCACCACCGGAATGGAATTCTGCATGGTGATACACTGCTCGGGACAGTTTTTTACGCAGAGTTCGCATTTGATACAACCTGTTTTGCAGGTTTTCAGCACCAGGGATTTTATTACGTTGCGGTTCGAACAGAGAGCTTCGGCGCCCCGCCGTCCTTTTGGAATTTCCCGGAGCAGGCCCTGGGGACATTCGCCGATACAAAGCTTGCAGCCCGTACATTTGGCGTAGTCGATTTTGGGCAGCCCGTCTTCCCCCATACTGAGGGCGCCGAACTGGCAGACCAGGACACAATCCCCAAAACCCATGCAGCCCCAGGAACAAAGTTTGGTTCCCCCGGCGGACAGCTTCGCTCCCCGGCAGGTCCGAAGCCCCGTATAGGCGCCCTTGAGGGGCGCGTGGGTTTTTGAACCCTGGCAGGCCAGAACCGCCACTGCCGGGACTACGGAGCCGCTGATCCCCATGATGGCGGACAATTTTTCCGCCACCGCCGCGCCTCCTACGGTACAACTGGTAATCCCCGCTTTGGCGCCCGCAATGGCGGCGGCGTAGTTATCGCAGCCGGGGAATCCGCAGGCGCCGCAGTTAGCGCCCGGCAGAACTTCCCGGATCCGGCCCGCCAAAGGGTCCTCGGAGACGGCAAAAAATTTTCTGAAGAAGCCCAGGGCGGTTCCCAGAACAAAAGCCAGTACCAGGGCGAGAAGGGCGGTAATTACAACGATATTTTGACTAATTAAAGCGATATTCATTTGACTAATCCCGTAAAGCCCATAAAGGCCATAGAAAGCAGCGCCGAAACAACAAACAGTACCGGGGTTCCCTTTAAAAAACCGGGAACCGGGCTGGTTTTAATCCTCTTCCGTATTCCCGCCAAAAGCAGAAGGGAGAGCAGGAAGCCCAGAGCCACTCCCAGGGCGTAGACCACGGATTCGGCAAATGTGTAGGGCTTGCCGGTAAAGGGGCAGATGTTGTTTATCGCATCCAGGGTAACCGCCAGGATGGCGCAGTTGGTGGTGATCAGGGCCAGATAGATTCCCATAGCGCCGTAAAGAGCGGGGGCGGATTTCTTGAGGTAAAATTCCACCAGTTGAACCAGCGCCGCGATAACCAGAATGAACACCAGGGTCTGCAAGAACTCAAGGCTTCCCTCGACGCCGCCGGGCAGCGTAAAAGTACCGAAAATCCCGTCTTTGGAAAGGATGAACCGGTAGATGGGCCAGGTAACACAGGTCGCCAGAACGGTAACAAAGGTTACCGCCAGCCCCATGCCAATGGATTTATCCTCATCGGTACTCATCCCGATAAAGGGGCAGAGGGCCAGGAACCTCATCAGTACCACGTTGTCAATGAGGAAGGCTGATATAAAAATTTTGAACAAGGTCATGCGTTTTTCTCCTCCGGAGCGTTTGCGGCGCAGTGGGGTTCCGGGTCAGGCCCCGGTTCTTTCAGGCGGGACTTGATAAAAAGGTTAAGGGCGATAAGCAGGGCGAACACAAAGAAGCCCCCCGGCGGCAGGACAAAAAAGAGGATCGGCTCATAGCTTTCAGGAAGTACCTGCCTGCCCCAGATTGTGCCATTGCCCAGCAGCTCCCGGATCAGGGCAATTCCTGTGAGAACCCAGGTGTAGCCCAGCCCCATGCCCAGCGCGTCGAATGTTACATCCACCACAGGCTTTTTGGAGGCGAAGCCTTCAACCCGGCCCATGATGATGCAGTTCACCACGATGAGGGGGATAAACACCCCCATAGCTTTGGAAAGATCGGGAAACCATGCCTGGAGGACATAATCGATCACGGTGGTAAAGGCGGCGATGATGATGATAAACACGGGGATCCGGATGGATTCGGGGATCATTTTTCTGAAAAGACTGATCATGATCTCCGACATGAGAAGCACAAAGGTCATGGAAAGGCCCATGCCGATCCCATTGGCTACCTCGGAGGTTACCGCCAGACTGGAACAGAGGCCGATCATCAGCATTAAAAGGGGATTTTCCCGGATAAGGCCGTTGGTAAATATTTTCAATAACCGTTTCATTCAGCGCCCTCCCGGGACATGGTATCTGAACCGTCTGTGGCCGCCGGGTTTGCGTCAACCTCAACGCTTTCCCCCGCCAGCCAGGCCATAACGCCCGTTCCGGCGGCTTTCACCGCGGCGGCCACCGCCCGGCTGGTAATAGTAGAGGCGGTAATCGCCTGCACATCGTCTCTGACCTCGAAGGGGTCGCGGATGGATTTTCCCGCAAACTGGCCGTAAAAGGTAATCCCCGCGGCGCGGTCCACAAAATATCGGGGCGAGGCGGCTTTGGCCCCCAGCCCCGGCGTATCCTTATGCTCCAGAATTTTGACCCCCGTGATAACCCCTTCGGCGCTTACCCCTACCAGCATCTTGATGGGACCGCCGTAGCTTCCCCGGGAAACCTGGAGGGCCGCGCCGGCGGTTTCTTCACCCCGCAGGGCTTTGTATTGGCTTTCAATCGTTACCGAAAGGTCCGGGCTTTTTATCGCCGTAATTTCCGTAAAACGGTCCGCCCCGGGAAAAAGTTCTTTGAGCGCCGCTTCCATATCCGTCTGCTGTCGCCGGACTTTGATGGCTTCGGTCGCCGAATAAACAAAGGCCAGCATGACGCAGGCGGCGGCGGCAAAAAGCGCCAGAATGATTCCCAGCTTGAGCATATTTTTCATACGGCCGCCCCCTTGCGTTCTCCGGTCTTTGCGGCAACTTTCTTTTTCGGAACAAAGCCGTATTTTTTCGGCAGCAGCCGGTTGAGGAAGGGGCTAAGCCCGTTCATTATCAGAATGCCGTAGGTAACACCTTCGGGGTAACTGCCCCATTTGCGGATCAGGATGGTGATGAGCCCCGCGCCGAAACCAAAAATCAACTTGCCTTTGGCGGTCAGGGGGGCGGTTACATAGTCGGTAGCCATAAACACCGCGCCGAATACGAGCCCCCCTCCCAGGACGCCCACCAGCGGGTCCATCCGGACGCCCGGCAATTTCCCCAGAACCCAGGAGGCGAGCGCTCCCGCGGCGATCATCCCCACCGGGGCCCGCCAGTCAATGGTTTTGGTAACCAGCAGGAAGATGAGGGCTGCCAGAATCAGGAAGATTGATGATTCGCCGATGGAACCCGCGTGGTTGCCGGTAAAGAGGGTCTGTATGGTAGACCAATAGCCGTCCGAAGAGGACAGGTTTGCGGCGGCGAAGACCTTGCCGATCCCCGCCGTGCCGGAACCGTTTTTGATGATGTTTAGGGGCGTAACGCCGCTTACCCCATCCACCAGCGCGGGATTTCCCATGGCGGCGGTGAATTTTGTAATAAAACGCCCCTGCGGGAAATGCCAGGTAGTTAAGGCCGCGGGGAAACTCATCAGGAGGAACGCCCTGCCGATGAGGGCCGGATTAAACACGTTGGCCCCCAGCCCGCCGAAAAATTCCTTGGCCACCACCACAGCGAAAACTGCCCCCAGGGCGGTCATCCAGGGGGGGGTCGCGGGGGGAACAATAAGGGCAAGCAGGAGTCCCGTTACCCCCGCGGAGAGGTCGGATATCCGCGGCCCCTGCCGGGTGATCAGCCGGAACAGGGCTTCTCCCAGTATGGCTGCCGCCACCGAAACGACGATATTGAGCAGCGCGGGAAGGCCAAAGATAAGCACCCCGTAAATCGAAACCGGCGTCAAAGCGATGAGCATATTTCCCATAAGCTGCCGGGAATTCACCGGCGAGGCAAAATGAGGGCTGGATGAAAGGAATACCGGCGGCGGGTCCTTTCGGGCTGTTTCCGTAATTTGTGCCATAAATATTCCTTTAACCTTTTACCTTCACGGGCGCCGCCGGAGCAGGCTTTTTGGCCGCGGGCCGGGCAATCGCCGGAGTTTCCGGGGCTGCCGCCGGTTTTGCCGCCTGGACGGCCTGATTCCGTATCCGCAGCCGCTGTTTTCCTACCCGGAACCGCTGAACCAGCTTGATCCGGGCGGGGCATATATAGGTACAGCTTCCACACTCGATGCAGTCCATCAAGCCCGCGGTAACGGCGTAGTCCAGGTCATTTGAGTTTAAAGCGGTGTTCATAATCACCGGGGACAGCCGGCAGGGGCAGTTGCGGATACAGCGGCAGCAGCGAATACAGGGCCCTTCTTCCTCGGCGATAGTTTCCGCCGCGGTCATCAGGATGATCCCGGAGGTGTTTTTCTGGATAGGTATTTGTAAATGGGGAACCGCGTTACCCATCATGGGTCCGCCGTAAAGAATTTTCCGGACCTGCCCGGTATCAATAGTCATAAATTCCGGGGGAAGATCCGTAAGGAAACTGCCGATGGGGGCCCGGATGTTTTTGGGGGTCTTGCAGGCCCCGCCGCTGACGGTCAGATCCCGGTCAATAAGGGGTTTCCCCAGGACAAAAGCTTCGGCAATGGCCACCAGGGTTCCCACATTCTGGACAATACACCCCGCATCCATAGGAAGGCCCCCGGAAGGCACTTCCCGGCCGGTAAGGGCGGTGATGAGCATTTTCTCGCCCCCCTGGGGGTAACGGGTCCGGCAGAGCCCGATGGAAATATCGCCGGCGATGTTTCCCACCCGGATTTCCCGTTCCAGCGTGGGAATCAGAGAGGTCTTGTTGTCCTCCATACCGATGATTGCCCGTTTAACCCCGGTGATCCGCATCACAATTGCCAGTCCCTGGATCAGCAGATGGGGCTTTTCCGTTAAAACCGCCTCATCGGTGGTGAGGTAAGGTTCACATTCGGCTCCATCGGCGATGATAATATCAATGGACTTGTTGGGGGGCGGGGCAAGCTTGACGTGGGAAGGAAAACCCGCCCCACCCATGCCGAGAATTCCCGCTTCCCGGATTCGCCCCAGGGCTTCCTCTTTTGTACAGGTCATCACATCCAGGGGGGAAAGATACTGGGTGTCGTCCGTATCCCGGACCGCGCCCTCCACCGGGGCTTCAGCTTCAATAACGATACAGAGTCCTTCCGTATTATTTGATTGAGTCCGGGGTTCGATCTTTTTCACCACCCCGCTAATGGATGCGTGAACCGGAACCGTCATAGGACCGGGAGCCGCGGCATCGGCAATTTTTTGTCCCCGCGTTACCCGGTCGCCCACCGCAACGAGGCTTTTGTTCGGCGCCCCGAAATGCTGGTTGATGGGGATAACCACCTGTTTGGGGGGCGGCGCCAGTTCTACCGGTTTCCCCTCGGTGGCATGCTTCCGGGTAGGAAGCCGTAAACCCCGTTTGAATGTACTTACCGCCATAAAAGGCATCTCCTTATCAATGGGCATCATTCCAAAACCCGATTTCAAAATCATAGTTCCTTTTGGACTACGGATTTTGAAACCACCTCATTATACGCCTCTATAAAAATGAAATTTTAGGGCAGGAGGATATTAGTATTGTTCGGAAACCGCAAACCCCGGTTTGAAGTTCCGGAACAACTCCGCTTAAAAAGCGCAAAATGCCGCACATTTTGCAAAACTTGTTCGATAATCGACCGCGCTATCGAACAAGTCCATTATAATATGATTAAACCCTTCGTGGCAAATAGAAAATTTATCAAATTGGATTTTTTGTGTTTTTTAGTAAATGGGGCTGTTCCAAAACTTCAGTTTCTGGAACTCTTTCTATTCCCCCCCCGCCAGTTCCGACAAAGGTATGGGTTTCGGCGAGTCGTTTTCACCTTCGGCCCGGGAAAGTTCTTCCATCAGTTCCCGGCCCCGTTTGGAAAGCCGGGCGGGAATCTGGATCATCAGCTTGATGTAGAGATTGCCCCGGCGGCCCCCCGAGGGAACCCCTTCATCCCGGATCCGGAGCATCTTGCCGTTCTGGATTCCCGCGGGAACCTTCACTTTGATGGTTTTGCCGTCCATGGTGCTGACGTGAATATCCCCCCCCAGACTTGCCTGGGTAATGGAGATGGGCACGGCGCAGTAGAGGTCCAGGTCCTGGCGTTCAAAATATTCGTGGGGTTTGACCCGGATAAACACATAGAGGTCTCCCGCGGCGCCGCCGTTGGCCCCGGCGTCTCCTTGCCGGGGAATGACAACCCGTTTGCCGTTTTCCACCCCCGCGGGGATGGTAACCATGATCTTCTGCCGTTTTTTCTGGGTTCCCGAACCGCCGCAGTCCCGGCAGGGGTGCTCGATGATATAGCCTTCGCCGCCGCAGGTGGGGCAGGTGGAGGCCACGGAAAAAAATCCCTGGCTGTGGCGGACCTGGCCGGAACCGGCGCAGGTGGGGCAGACCTTTTTCCCCGCCCCGTTGGCGGCGCCGGTTCCCTTGCAGCTTGGGCAGGCTTCGTTCCGGGAATACTGGATTTCCACTTTGGTGCCAAAGACTGCGTCCTTGAAGGGTATTTCAATATCGTAGCGGAGGTTTGCCCCCTGCCGGACGCCGCTCCCCCCGTGACCGCGGAACCGGGAGCCGCCGCCAAAGAAGGTGTCGAAGATCCCCGAAAAATCGCCGAAAATGTCCTCAAAACCCCGGAAAACCTGGGAATAGTCCTGCTGGCCGCCCATGCCCTCAACCCCGGCAAAACCGAACTGGTCATAGGCGGCCTTTTTCTGGTCGTCGGAAAGAATTTCGTAGGCTTCGGAAGCTTCCTTGAATTTTTCTTCCGCTTCCTTGTTCCCCGGATTTTTATCCGGGTGATATTGGATGGCCAGCTTCCGGTACGCCTTTTTTATATCGTCTTTGGTGGCATTTTTCTGTACACCCAGCACTTCGTAGTAATCACGTTTGGCCATTCAATTTCACCCTAATAAAACAGGATGGGGAATTTGCCTCCGGCAAATTCCCCTTAACGGTCTCATTTATCGTCTACGACTTCGTAA
>JAISAN010000119.1 GCA_031266635.1 Treponema sp.
TATACCGGCGTTACCCTGGCGGAATTTTACCGGGACATGGGCCGCCATGTGGCAATTATGGCGGATTCCACCAGCCGCTGGGCCGAGGCCCTGCGGGAACTTTCGGGCCGCATGGAAGAAATGCCCGCGGAAGAAGGCTTCCCGGCCTACCTCCCCACCCGGCTGGCGGAATTTTACGAGCGGGCGGGAAGGGTCAAAACCCTTTCAGGCCGGGAAGGCTCGGTGTCGATCATCGGGGCGGTTTCCCCGCCGGGGGGCGATTTTTCCGAACCCGTTACCCAGCATACCAAGCGGTTCATCCGCTGTTTCTGGGCCCTGGACCGGGACCTGGCCAATGCCCGGCATTATCCCGCCATTAGCTGGATAGACAGCTATTCCGAATACGCCGCGGAAGTCCAGCCCTGGTGGGAAGGGGTAAGCCCCCAGTGGGTACAGGTCCGCCGGCAGTGCATGGAACTCCTCAAGCGGGAGCAGCGGCTTTCCGAGATTGTCCGCCTTATCGGGCCCGACGCCCTGCCGGACGATCAACGGCTCATTCTCCTGGCCGCGGAGATCATCAAGGACGGTTTTTTGCAGCAGAATTCTTTTGACGAGGTTGATATGTACTGCGTTCCCGGCAAACAGGTGCGGCTGCTGGAGCTGATTATGGAATTTTACGAAAGGGCCAGGACCTGTATACGTTTAGGCGCGCCCCTGACCAAAATTAGCTCCCTGAAAAGAGAAGAGGGAAGTACCGGGATAGGGGGGAAGAATCTTCCCTTCCGGGTACGGCTTTCCCGGCTGAAAAACGCGGTAAAAAACGAAAACCTTGCCGAACTGGAAGAATTTGCCGGGGAACTGCGGGAAAGTCTGGACGCGCTGGAACGGAGCTACCGTTCCCAGGGGGGGTTATGAGGGGCGTTGAATACCGGGGCCTGACCCGGATTGAGGGGCCCGTAGTGGTAAGCGCCCGGAGCCGCAATGTGGGATTTAACGAGGTGGTTGCCGTTTACGGCCGGGACGGAAACCGGCGGCTGGGCCGGGTGGTGGACATGAGCGAGGACTGGACGGTGGTTCAGCTCTTTGGAAACAATACGGGGCTTTCCGCCGATGACAGCCGGATCGAATTTCTCGATGAACCCATGGAACTCCGGGTAGGGGAGGGGCTCTTGGGCCGGGTTTTCAACGGCCTGGGGAAGCCCATTGACGGCTATGGGGAGATTTTCTCCTCCGCCTGCCGTGATGTGAACGGCCTCCCCATCAACCCCTACGCCCGGACCTATCCCAAAGATTTTATCCAGACCGGCATTTCTTCCATTGATGGGATGAATACCCTGATCCGGGGCCAGAAGCTGCCGATCTTTTCCGGGAACGGCCTGCCCCATAACCGGCTGGCGGCCCAGATTGTCCGGCAGGCGACGATCCTGGGCCAGGGGGGAAAGAGACCCGAGCCCTTTGTGGTGATCTTCTGCGCCATGGGGGTTAAATACGACGTGGCCCGGTTTTTTTTAACCGACTTTGAAAAAACCGGGGTTCTTTCCAACGTGGTGGTGTTTTTGTCCCTGGCGGACGCCCCCTCGCTGGAACGGCTGGTGGCCCCCCGCTGCGCCCTGACCGCCGCGGAATATCTGGCCTATGAACAAAACATGCACGTCCTGGTGGTGATGACCGACATGACCAATTACTGCGAAGCCCTCCGGGAAGTTTCTTCGATCCGGGAGGAGGTGCCCAGCCGCAAGGGGTATCCGGGGTATCTTTATTCCGACCTGGCGAGCCTCTACGAGCGGGCGGGAAAAATTCACGGTTCCACCGGTTCCATCACCCAGATTCCCATTCTTACCATGCCCAGCGATGACATCAGCCATCCCATCCCGGACCTTTCGGGGTACATTACCGAAGGGCAGATCGTTCTGGACCGGGAACTGACCCAGCGGGAAATTTATCCCCCCGTGGCAGGTCTTTCCAGCCTCTCCCGGCTGATGAAAGACGGCATCGGTCCGGGAATGACCCGGGACGATCACAAGGACCTGGCAAGCCAGCTTTTTGCCGCCTATTCCAAGGTCAAACAGATACGGAACCTTGCCTCGATTATCGGGGAGGAGGAGCTTTCCGCGGGGGACAAGCGGTATCTGAAATTCGAGGAAAAATTTGAGGGCCTCTTCCTCACCCAGGGGGAAACCGAAAACCGGGACATTACCCAGACCCTGGATTTGGGATGGAAAGCCCTGGCGGAATTGCCCAAAGAGGAACTGCTGCGGGTCAAGCAGGAGCATATCGAAAAATACCTGGAGCCGCTTTTGGCGGCCGGGGAACCGGACGGGCCGGAACAGGCGGAGGATTCATGGCAAGGGAATCCATAGCTCCCACCAAGAGCAACCTCAGATCGGTCAAGGAACGGCTCATTACCTCGGAGGAGGGCCACGATCTTCTGGAACAGAAGCGGGAGATCCTGGTTATAGACCTGATGCATCAGGTGGAGCAGGTAAAAATCCTGGAACGGGACCTGGACGCCCGGATCGCCAGCGCGTATCCCGCCCTCAAGCGGATGCTGGTGGTCTGCGGGCGGGAACGGGCGGATCGCATTTCCCAGGACATCCGTTACGATTTTGAACTCCGGGAAAAACGGATGACCCTGGGAGGAATGAATCTGCCGGGGCTGGAAATACGAATGCCCGAAGCGGAGCTGAAATATTCCCCGGCGAATTCGTTTGCCGAATGTGATGAAACCGTGTTAGAATTCTTTGAAATGTTGAAATTATGCACCGAACTGGCGGCGGTACGGACCATTGTCTGGCGTCTTGCCCGGGAGGTGCGGAAGACCCAGCGCCGGGTGAACGCCCTGGAAAAAATGATAATCCCCGCCGCCCGGGAAACAAAAGTGTATATTGAAGCGGCGCTGGAAGAGCGGGAGCGGGACTCCTTTTTTACCAGCAAATTATTGAAAAGGAAGGCCGGAAAGGAATAATGAAACCCCTTATTTCAAATATTGTTACCGTTATCACCGGATCGGACGCCTCTATTCTGGCGGCAAAATACGCTATCGTTATGTCCAAATTTTACCGGTGCCGCCTGACCGCCCTGTACGTGGTGGATACCGCCACCATCAGGCAGCTTACCCTGAGCAAGATTTTTATTCAGGAAGAAAGTCAGGAATACGAAAAGAGCCTGGAAGCCAACGGCGAACGGTATCTTTCTTTTGTGGAAGAACTGGCCAGGGCCAAGGGGGTCAAGGTGGAGCGGGAGATCCGTAAAGGGGCGGTCTACACGGAAGTTCTTGCCGCGGCGGATGAGATAAAGGCGGATCTCATCGTGCTGGGAGGCTGGGAAAAGGACCGGAACGCCCGGGATATTATTTCCCACGCCCACCGGGAGATCATGGTCAACGCCAAATGTTCCGTGCTCCTCGTAAAAGAGCCGGGAATCGATCAAATATACAAGCAGGCATAGGATGAGAATTGTGGTTATCAGCGCTCCGGCGCTACGGAAGACGCCCCCGGATTATGTTGTCGCTCTGGCGAAAGGCATGGAACGTATGGGCCACCGGGTAGATATTCTGGACGCCTGGACCGGAGACGGCTTCCGTCTTCCCGCTTATGACTATATCGCCGTGGCCGCCGAGGCGGTTTCTTTTTTTTCCGGGAAAATTCCCCCTGCCCTGGCATCGCTGCTTGCCGCGGGAAGCAGCATTGGGGGGAAAAAAAGCGCCGCCTTCATCAAAAAGGGCGGGCTTTTCTCCGGCCGGGCCCTGTCCAACCTGATGCGAATCATGGAAAAAGAAGGGATGTTGATTAACTGGAGCGATATGCTTCTTAACGCCGCCCACGCGGAAGAGCTGGGCAAGCGAATCGGAGCCTGAAAAGTATGCGGCAGGCGCATGCGTAATCCATGGAAAATTATTATACCCTCCTCGGCGTCAAGCAGGATTCTTCATCCGGCGAAATAAAAAGGGCTTTCCGGGAAAAGGCCAAGCGCCTCCACCCGGACATTGCGGGAAAAGCCGCGGAAGCGGCGATGCGGAAACTGCTGACCGCTTATGAAGTACTTTCCGATCAGGACCGCCGTTTTGAATATGACCGGGCCTATGTCCGTTTTGTCAGGACCGCCGGTTTTGATTACCGTTCCTGGCTCATGGAAAAGGAGGATGATCCGGCCAGCCAGGCGAAACTGGTGTTTTTTGAACTTCTCCATCTGGAAGAGGACAACGCCCTTGAAATCTGGCGGAAAAACGGCGGCATCCATTTTAAAATGGAAAAATACCTGGACCGGGAAGACTGGATGGACTGCCTTTTTATCCTGGCGGAAGAACTGGACAAGCGGGAGCAGTATTACGAAGCTTTCCGGCTTTTGACCGCCCTGATCCGGGAGGAACGGAGGCTTCCCTATTTCCGCCATTTCATGGATGATGTAGAAATATTCCTCAAGGAACTGGTGCGGCTCAGGCTCAGAGCCCAGGTGGATGATGAAACCTGGATAGACTGTCTTGAAACCCTGCTGGAACTGGGTTTCCCCCCCAGGGAAGAGGCCCGGTGGCTGCGATCCCTGGCGGAAGTTCTTTTGCGGATGGGGGAAACCGCCGCCGCCGGGGAGATGATCCGGCAGGCCCTGAAACAGGACCCGGCCCTGCCCAACGCCGCCCGGCTCCGGCGGAAGCTGAACGTGTGAATTACCGTGTGAAAATACATAAGCTGAAAAACGAGGCGCCCTAATGATTCGGTTAAAAAACGATAAACAGATCGATGGTATCCGCCAGTCCTGCAAGCTGCTGGGGGCCATGTACCGGGAACTGATTCCCCTGGTAAAGCCCGGAGTCCAGACCCTGGACCTTGAGCAATGGACCCGGAACTGGATCAAAAAAGCCGGGGGAAAACCCGCTTTTCTGGGTTACGGCCCCAAAAAAAATCCCTATCCCGCGGCCCTCTGCATATCAATCAACAACGAGGTGATCCACGGCATCCCCTCAAAGCGGGTAATCCGGGAGGGGGATCTGGTGTCCCTGGACAGCGGCATAGACCTGGAGGGCTTTATCAGCGATCAGGCCCTGAGCATGGAGATGGGAAAAGTGAGCGAGGCGGTTCACGCCCTGAATGTTACGACCAACGAATGTCTCTACCGGGGGATCAGCGCGGCAAAGGCGGGGGACCGGCTCCTCCAGATAGCCAGGGCGGTGGAAGGCCACGCCCTTTCCCGGGGTTACGGGGTGGTTCACGAATTCTGCGGCCACGGGGTGGGCCTGGCCCTCCACGAAGACCCCCAGGTCCCCAATTACCCCCACGGCCCCAACCCCCGGCTGACCGGCGGCATGGTAATCGCCATTGAGCCCATGATCAACATGGGTACCGGGGATGTGGAAATGCTGGAGGACGGCTGGACCGTGGTTACCGCGGATCACAAGCTCGCCGCCCACTGGGAACATACGGTGGCGATTTTCCCGGATCATACGGAAATTCTTACCCTGCC
>JAISAN010000172.1 GCA_031266635.1 Treponema sp.
AAAGGCTCTTGAAAGTTTATCGCTTTACATCGGCCTGGGTAATCGACAATTTTCCGTTCGCTTTCCGGGTGGCGATTTTTTTGAAATAATCAAAATACTTCTTGTCGGTTACCGCGATATGGGTAAGAATCCAGTCTTTAAGAAATTTGGTAAACGTCAGGAGGGTAAAGGGTTTCCCGTCGTTAAAAGCCCGTACCTGCTCTACCACCGTTAAAACGAAAGCGTCATGTTCCCGTTTATGTTCCCAGTAACCCGGGAATTTGGTGGCGATCATGATTTTTTCTTCTGTGGCGAAGTGTACTTTAACATAATCGACCGCTTTGTTTATTACCTTCTTAAAGTACGTCCGTTCCGCTTCTTCATCCCCAACACAATGGTTAAAGAGATCGTTTGTCAATTTCAGAAGCTCTTTGTGTTGATCGTCAACCAGTTTGACACCCACTGAAAAGGTGGAAGACCATTTTACCAATTCAGATTGCATAAATTTATCCTCATTCCGATAATAGAATTAATTCCAAAATCCAGAGCCGGTTTCAAAATCACTTGACTGTGCGCTTTAGCACACTGGTGAAACCGGCTTTTGTACTTTTTCAGGCTTTTTAGGGCCCTGCAAAAGTACTTTCCTATAAGGCAATGATTTCAAAATTGCAATTTTGAAATCACCTCTCCAGTAGTCCGGGGCCATAATGATTGAACCTACCCCGATTTTATATAAATTTGTTGCTATCTCTTTTTAGTATCGACAGAAAAAGGATAAATTACAAGCGAAAAATCCGCAAGGAACCGCAAAAAACCGCAATTTTGTTGAATTTTCCGGTTCTTGTATTCGATACACCTCCCGGATATAATGGCCCATTATGGTTTTTGACTGCCACGCCCATATTTATCCCGAAAAAATCGCCCCCAAAGTGGTGGTCAATATCGGAGATTTTTACAAAATCCCTATGAGCTGCGATGGGACTGTGGAGGGCCTTCTGTCCAGCGGCCGCCGGGGAGGGATCGATAAATTTATCGTATTTTCCGCGGCCGGAACCCCGGCGCAGGTGGAAAGCATCAACAACTATATCAGCGCGGTCTGCGGGGAACACCCGGAATTTATTGGTTTTGGCTCCCTGCACCGGGACATGAAAAACCCCGGCGATGAGATAGCGCGGCTTGCCGGACTGGGGCTCAGGGGGATCAAGTTCCACCCGGATATGCAGCAGTTTAACATTGATGATAAGCCTATGATGGACATATACGCCATGCTGGAAGGGCGGTTTCCTGTGGTGTTCCACACCGGGGATTACCGCTACGATTTTTCGCATCCCCGGCGGCTTGCCCGGGTGCTGGATAATTTTCCCCGCCTGATCGCCGTGGCCGCCCATTTCGGCGGCTGGTCGTTGTATGACCTGGCTTTGGAGTATTTCCGGGACCGGTTCTGCTATCTCGATGTGTCCAGCGCCATTCCCTATCTCGGTAATAAACGGGCGGAGGAGCTGATTAATATTTACGGCCCGGATCGGATCCTCTTTGGTTCCGATTACCCCATGTGGGACCCTGCGGAGGAACTCCGGCGTTTTGAGTCCCTCAAGCTCCCTGCGGGTGATAAAGATATGATTTTATACAAAAACGCCCGGCGACTTTTGGGGCTGGAAGCATAGGGGGCACTGGGCCCCCGTTCGCGTCTTTCAGCCTACTGCTGGCCCGAGGCGGCCTTGAAGGCGGTCCAGATCAGGGAATGGACCTCCTCCGCCTCGGGGCCGACGTTTTGGATCATCTCCATATCTTCATTGAAGCCCTCGGGAAGAGTGAGAAAATCCCGGTATTCGCCGCTGATAAGCGGGTCCGAGGCTGAATAGGTACTATAGTAGCCGAGGAACTCAAAACACCGGGCCCCCCGTTCCGGGTCGAGGATATAGTTCAGGAAGGCGTAAGCGGCTTCGGGGTTCGGCGCTTTTGCGGGAATAAAACCCGCCATGATGCCGAAGCCGATGCCCTCCCTGGGGAACACCACTTCAAGGCCGGGATTCTCCATTTTTGCCATGGTAACCTGGGAGGTGTACATTACCGCGGCGGAAATTTCACCGGAGATGATTTCGTCCTGGAGGTCGTCGTCCCGGATAAGGCGGATATTCGGCGCCAGTTCCAGGAGCCGGTCTCCGGCCCGGCGGATGAGGGAAAGGTCCTCGACATTGTAACTTTGGCCCAGGACTTTCAGGGCCATGCCGTTAATAACCCGGTAGTTTTCGATAATCCCTACACTGTTGACCAGGGACCTGTCCCAGAGGCTGGCGTAACCGTCAACGGGAATTTTGACCGTTTCGGGGTTATAGACGATGGTCTGGACTCCCGCTCCGTAGGGGACCGTATACTCATCATCGGGATCGTAGAACTGCCGCTGGTAGACGGGGTTGATGTTCCCGTAGTTGGCAAGCCGGGACTTGTCCAGCTTCTGAACCAGCTCTTCGGCAATTGCCGCCTCGATGATATAGTCGTCAGCGATGACGAGGTCGTAACCGCCGCCCCCGGTGCTTTGCAGCCGGGTGAGCATGGTTTCATCATAGTCGAAATGAACATAGTTGATTTTAATCCCCGAATCCTTTTCAAAGCCGTCAAGGATATCCTGGGGGAACATCTCGTCCCAGGTGTAGAGGGTGAACTGCCCTCCGGAGGAAGCCGTGTTCTTTTCGCAGCCGGCCGCCAGAACAAGGATGGAAGCCGCGGCAAAAAACAGAACCATAATTCTTTTCATAAAAAACTCCTTTTTTCTCTTGCGAGAATGAATAGGGTTGTTCAGAAACTTCAGTTTCTGAACAAATTCCATTAAAAACTGCAGTTTTGCAAGGCTTTAGCCTGAAAAACTGCAAAACTTGTAAGATAACCAACCGGGTTATCGAACAAGTTAAATCTATTGGGTCAAGGGGCGATTTTAAAATTACCCCACAGGTCATAATTGCACCGGAACAGCCTCCTTTGGTTTCCTGCCGGAAGCTTTGGGCCGGGCCAGGTACGCGGCGCACAGTGCCAGCGCCATAGTGGCGATAAAAAGCAGGGTGCACAGGGCGTTGGTCTTCGGCGAAACCCCGGTTTTTAGCTGGGAATAGATTTTGATGGGCAGGGTATTGGTGTGAATTCCCGTAACAAACATGCTGACGATCACATCGTCAAAACTCATGGCAAAGGAGATAAGTATCCCCGATACCACCGCAGGGAGGATTGCCGGAAGGGTAATATCGCAAAAGGCCCGCAGTTCCCCGGCCCCGAGGTCCCGGGCCGCTTCGGCGCAGCTTTTGTCAAGTCCGGCGAGCCGGGCCTTTACCAGAAGAAAGGGGTAGGGGACGCAGAAGGCGGTATGGGCAATGACCAGGGTGAACATGCCAAAGGGCAGGCCCAGGAGGGCAAAAAAGGCAAGGAACACCATGCCCATTATGATTTCGGGGATCATGATGGGAAGGATTGAAAGATACTCTAACACCTTGCCGCCCGCGACCGGCGGGGACTTGTTTCCCCGGCCGGAGGAACCAAAGGCCCCCAGGGTTCCCAGAAGGGCGGCGGCAAAACTGGAGAGGATCGCCAGAACCAGGCTGTTCCGCAGGGCCTCGAACATGGATCGATCCATAAACAATTCCCGGTACCAGTTCAGGGTAAAGCCGTTCCATACCGACGAAAGGCGGCTCTGGTTAAACGAATACACGATCACCAGAAAGATAGGGATATACATGATAACAAGAACCAGGGCGATAAAAAGGGAAACCGTCCGGGAGACCGTCCGCCGCTTTTTCAGGCCCTTCATACCAAGCCCTCCAGGTCTCCCGACCGGGTAAGGCGGCGGTAGAGGTAGAGAAAGAGGCTGGTGAGGATCATCAGAACCACGCTTAACGAAGCGGCAAAGGGCCAGTCGTGGGCCTTCATCAACTGTTCCTGAATCAGGTTTCCCACCAGCACCACCTTGTTGCCTCCCAGAATGTCGGCGATAAAATAAAGCCCCATCGAGGGGATGAAGGTGAGGATAAACCCGGAGAAAAGTCCCGGCATGGTGAGAGGCAAACTGACGCTGAGGAAGGCCTGAAACCGGGATGCCCCCAGCACCCTTGCCGCCTCCACCAGGCCCCAGTCCAGCTTTTCCGCGCTGGCATATACGGAGTAGATCATAAAGGGCAAAAGGGCATAGATCATGCCGGTAACTACCGCGGGGTAGGTGTAAAGAAGCCTGAGGGGCCGGTCAATCAGCCGCAGGCCCAAAAGAACGGCGTCCAGTATGCCGTTTGCCCGAAACATGATGATCCACCCGTAGAGCCGCATGAGAGAACTGGTCCAGAAGGGGATAATGAGGAGCATCATTACCCGGCCCCGCCAGCGGGGGCTTAAACGGGCCATGAAGTAGCCGAAGGGGTAACCGATCAGGGCCACCATAGCGGTACTGCACAGGGCCAGCCGTACCGACTGCCGAAAGGTGCCCAGATACACCGGATCGAGGATTCGCCGGTAATTGCGGAAGCTAAATTCCGCGGCAACCCCCCAGGTCCCGTCCCGCCGCATAAAACTCAAGGCGAGCATATAGATCAGGGGGCCCAGGACAAAAAGCAGGGTAAAGAGGTACATGGGCGCCGCCGCCGGGGAGAAAAATGAACGTTTTTTCATTCGTCCGTCGCCCCCTCCCGATCCACCAGAACTGCCTTGTCCGCCTGCCAGCTAACCGTAACCGCGTCCCCCACGGAGAGGGGGCTGTCAATGCCGCAGCGGCTGGCGCTTATTTCCGCCTCCGGGGCCCCGGCGTTCCTGAGCCGGGCGCTGATCCGCAGTTGGCCCCCGGCAAAACTTTTTCCCGTAATTACCGCCGCCAGTCCCGGCGCCGGGCCGCGGGATGGGCCCTCCGGCGGGTTCTTGTCCGCCCCCCGGAATTCCACATACTCCCCCCGGATGGCCAGCCGTATGTTTTCTCCCGGCAAAGGCGCCCGGTCCCCGGCGGCACATTCAAGCCCCGCCCGGCCGCTGGGATGTTCAAAGACCAGAAAGGCCCGGCCGCCGCCCCGATCTTCCCGGGAAATCAGTTTTCCCGCAAGAATATTGGCGCCGCCCACAAAACGGGCGGTAAAACTGGTCTTGGGGAAATCATAGACCTCCGGGGCGGAACCAATCTGTTCAAACCGGCCGTCCCGCATTACCGCGATCCGGTCCGACATGGTAAGGGCTTCTTCCTGATCATGGGTTATATATATGAAAGAAATGCCCAGTTGTTTCTGGAGCCGTTTGAGTTCTATCTGCATCTGCCGGCGGAGCTGGAGGTCCAGGGCCCCCAGGGGTTCATCCAGCAGAAGCACCCGGGGCCGGTTTACCACCGCCCTGGCTACCGCCACCCGCTGCCGCTGACCCCCGGAAAGGGCGTCGGGCATCCGTTTTTCGTAACCCTCAAGCTGTACCAGGGCCAGGGCCTCCGCCACGGTTTTTTTTATTTCCGGCTTTGGCCGGCGTTTGAGTTTGAGACTGTAGCCGATGTTCTGTTCCACATTCATGTGGGGGAAAAGGGCGTAATTCTGGAACACCATGTTAACATTCCGCCGGTCCGGTTCCAGGGCCGTTACATCCTGCCCTTCAAGAAAAACCCTGCCCGAATCGGCCTGTTCAAGGCCGGCGATAATCCTGATGGTGGTGGTTTTCCCGCAGCCCGATGAACCCAAGAGGGTGATAAATTCCCCCGAATTGACGGAAAGATCGAGGCCCCGGAGGACTTCTACCGGACCAAAATTTTTTTTAATTCCCTCAAGACGCAAAATTTCCTGGGCGTACACCCGCAATGCTCCTTGCCGTTTTACCGGCGGCTGTTTTCGGAAAATTTAGCGGTTCCCTCCAATCATTACGAAGAGCCGGTTTTAAAATCCTGTTTTTTCAACTGAAGCTGTTCCAAAGCTTTAGTTTTTGGAACAGCCTCAACCATGTTGAATTTAGTGTGTTTTCCGGTGAGTGTCTAGAACCCGGACGCCAGCCGGTTTTGAAATTGCGATCTATTGTCAGAAGAAACCGAAGCGGGTATCATTTTCCGGTATGAAGCGTAATACTATTGTGATTATCGATGGTATGGGCGGCGGGCTTGGAGTGCAGCTTATCGGAAAGATCCGGGAGCTTATTGCCGGGGATTCGGAAATTCTCGCCCTGGGAACCAACGCGGTAGCCGCGGAACGGATGGTAAAGGCCGGAGCCCACCGGGGGGCCGCGGGAGAAAACGCCGTCCGGGTCTCGGCGGCCCGGGGGGATTATATTCTGGGGCCCATCGGCATTGTGATCCCTAACAGCCTGATGGGGGAGATCAGTCCCGCTATGGCGGAAGCCATTCTGTCCGCTCCGGGGGAACGGATCCTTATCCCCCTCCAGCATGAACATTTTTTTCTTGCCGGCCTGGAACCGCAGCCCCTGGCAAAGCTGGTGGACCGGGCGGTGGAAATTCTCAAGGAACGCCTTGAAAAGGAAAACACGCCGTGAGGTTTCTGCATTTTGATTGTAACGCCGGTATTTCCGGCGATATGGTCCTGGGGGCCCTGGTTGATCTGGGAGTTGATCCTGATACGCTGCGGGGGGAGCTGGAAAAACTTGGCGCGCCGGGCTGGAAGCTCCGTTTTGACCGGACCGAACGGGGGGGAATCACCGGCGTCCAGGGCGTGGTGGAACTGGAGGAAGCGGCCGGCGGCGCTCATCATCACCATGAACCGGGGCACGGCGAGCATACTCATCATGAGCATGGTGAGCACAGTGAGCACAGCGAGCATGTTCAGGATGGCGAAAGGCATCATCACCATGAACCGGGGGAACATCAGCATAACACCTGGCGGGAGATTCGCGGCCTTATAGAAAATTCCGGCATCAGTGATGGGGCGAAAAAACGGGCGCTGGATATTTTTACCCGGATAGCGGCGGCGGAGGCCCAGGTTCACGGGGTAAAAACCGAAGATGTCCGCTTCCACGAGGTGGGGGCGCTGGATTCGATTATTGACGTGGTGGGTTCCGCGGTATGTCTGGACCTTTTGCGGCCGGAACGGATTACCTGCGGGGAAGTGGAATTGGGGGGCGGTATGGTACACTGCGCCCACGGACTGCTGCCGGTTCCCGCCCCGGCGACCCTGCTCCTGGTTCAGGGAATGCCGGTTAGCACCGGCGGTTTTAATAAGGAAATGACCACCCCTACCGGAGCGGCGATTCTTGCCGCGTCGGTGGACGAATTTATCCCCTCCGGGGTTTCCAGCGGGGTGTTCCGGGAGTTAAAAACCGGTTACGGCATCGGGACCCGGCGGATGGAGCGGCCCAACCTGCTCCGGGTAAGCCTGCGGGAAAGCGGCGGCGCCTCCGGCCCTGAAAGTTCCCCCGCCGCTCCCTGGAAAGCCGAATCCCTTGTCCTTCTGGAGACAAATATCGACGACATGAGCGGCGAGGCCCTGGGCTTCCTTATGGAGCGGCTTTTTGACGCGGGGGCCCTGGATGTAACCATGAGCCCCTGTGTGATGAAAAAATCCCGGCCCGGCACTGTGGTATCGGTATTGGGGAGCCCGGACCGGCTTGACGCCCTGCGGGAATGTCTTTTCCGCCATTCGGCCGCCGCGGGATTCCGGGAAATCCCGGTAAACCGCCTTTCCCTGGCCCGGAAGGAAGACCGGGTCAGCGGGGATTTTGGCGAAGCGCGGCGAAAAACCGTCTGGTACGGCGATACGCCCCTGCGGTCCAAGGTCGAATTTGAGGACCGCGCCCGGCTTGCCCGGGAACGGGGAATATCCCTTGAAGAAGCGGAAAAGATTATAAGCGGGACTTAAAAAGTGATTTCGTCGGGGTTCTGGGAGTATCCGGCAAGCCCCTTGAGATCCGCCATGATCCTTATATCTTCCGGCGCAAGATCAAAATCAAAGACCCCGGCGTTTTCCCTGATCCGCTCCGGGGTAACCGACTTTGGCAGGGGAAGATAGGCCCGCTGGAGGCACCAGCGGATGCAGATTTGGGCGACGCTTCGCCCGTATTTTTTTGCCAGTTCCCGCATTTCGGGCACTTCGAATATTTTCCCCGACCCCAGGGGGCTGTAGGCCTCAAGGAGAATATTTTTCCCCCGGCAGTAGTCCACCACTTCATCCTGCGTATCGCCGGGGCAGAGCCGAATCTGGTTTACCTGGGGAATTACCGAGGCCGTTTTAAGAAGGGCTTCTATATGCCGGGGGTGAAAGTTGCTGATCCCGATGGCACGGATCCTGCCGGCCCGGTAAAATTCCTCAAAAGCCTTCCATGCGCCCGCGTTCGATTCTTCCCAGGCGCCGCGGTATTTAATGGGATTGGGCCAATGGATCAGGTAGAGATCGAGATAATCCAGGCCAAGTTTTTTCATGGTCGCCTCAAAAGCGGCTTTGGTATTTTCATAACCATGATGGGGATTGGCCAGCTTGCTGGTGATAAAAATCTCCTGCCGGGGTATCCCGCTTTCCCGTACTGCCCGGCCCACGCTTTCTTCGTTCCCATACGCCGCGGCGGTATCAACATGGCGGTATCCCGCCCTGAGCGCTTCCTTTACCGAGGAAAACGCCGCCTCTCC
>JAISAN010000189.1 GCA_031266635.1 Treponema sp.
CCGCTTAACAGCGCAAAGGCAATCACAAACAGCCAGTAAAACACAAAATGTTTTATGCCTAACACGATTTTGAGCGCCCCTAAATTGGTGATTTTCGTTGCCGGGCCGGTTATCATAAACGAGGCGGCGGAACCCATGGTCATTCCACTCAAGAGCCACGCTTGAAGCAATGGGATTGTGCCGCCACCGCATACATACAGAGGCACCCCGATAGTCGCCGCCATTAACACACCGAACCCCCTGTTTCCGCCAAACAGTTTCCCAAAAGCATCGGGCGGCACATAGCGTTGAAAAAGCGCGGAAAGAACAATGCCGGTAAGAAAATACAAACCGGTCGCCTTGACGTTCCTGCCGAAATTTTTAAGGAAGCGTAGCGCCGGATTCGGATCCGTATCACGGCTTGCCATATTTTCAAATTTGGTGAAAGTGAAAAACGGTCTGTTCCTGAAAAACAGTCTGACGCAAAGCCCCGCCAACGCGCCGCAGAAAAAACAACTCACGAAACGGATAACAAGCGCCGCAGGCCCCAGAGCCGCGCTGTAAAAGAGCAGTTGGGGATTAAGGAGAATTGAACTCATGCAAAAGGCGGCGATCCAGTCTTCGGCCATTCCTTTCTCGGCAAAGGAGGCGGCAATCGGGATAGTGCCGTACATACAAAGTGGGGAGGCAATGCCCAACAGCGAGGCGGGAACCACGCCGAAAGCGCCCATTTTCGTGTTCCGCATTTTAACAAAAAGGTCATGGATTTTTTCCTTGCCGAACACGGAAACCAGGGAACCCAGCGCCATTCCCAGCACCCAGTACCAAACAATCTGATGGAACTGGATTGAGAAATAGTACCAGAAATAGATAAGTTCCCTTTTCGCCAGTTCAATCATCAGTTAAGCCGCACCAGTTCATACGCCTGCCCCCCTCTACCGCCTATAACACGCATACAGTTAATCCTGTAATTTTTTTTCCTTCCGCTTTTCCACGATACGGTAAACCACGGGGATAAAAAACAGGGTGATGAAGGTGGAGCTGAAAAGGCCGCCGAAGATGCTCTGGCCCAGGGGGGCGTAAATCTCCGACCCTTCCCCGCCGCCCAGGGCCAGGGGGAAAACTCCCAGCAGGGTGGTAAGGGTCGTCATGAGGATAGGTTTGAGGCGGGAGACGGACCCGGCGATAATGGCTTCGTCCAGGGGCATTTTGTCCCGGTCCCGGAGCAGATTGGTATAATCGATCAGCACAATGGCGTTGTTGACCACCACTCCCGCCAGGGCGATGATCCCCAGCAGGGACACAATATTGAGGGACGAGCCGAAGAGGAGAAGCCCACCGGTAATGCCGATCATGGTGAAGGGAATGGAAGACATGATAAGCAGGGGCTGGGTGAACCGTTCAAACTGAATCGCCATGACGGCGTACACCAGGAATACGGCCACCGCCAAAACCAGAATCAGGGAACGGAATGAGGAGAGCATCTCCTCCGCCGTACCGCCGATCTGCCAGCTTACGCCGGGAACCAGCCCCCGGCTGTTGATAAGCTCCGTTACCCGGCGGGAAGTTTCCCGGACGTTGGGGTCTTTAAGGCCGGCGCTCACGGTGATTGACCGGGATTTATTGTGGTGAACAATTTGGGAAATTTTTTCCGTTGTTTCCAGTTCCGCCAGATTCGCCATAGACACGGTATGTTCCCCGGCGTTCAACTGCAGGCCGTAGAGAATATCCTGGGGGATGATCCCGCCGGTCAGGTTGGTCCGCAATTCAATGGGAATACTGGCGGTCCCGTTCTGGTAGGTCCCCAGGGAAAGGCCGTTAAAAATGATCCGGTTCATCCGGGCGCTCTGGGCGGCGGAAAGCCCCAGGGTTCCCAGATACTGGTGGATCAGCCGGGCGGTCATTTCCCGCTGGTTAAAGCGGATGTTCATATCCGTGCTGGCCACGTTAGGGTCTTCATCCATATATCCCCGGACCCGTTCCGCCCCGGCGATCACCTGATCGAGGCTGCTGCCGTAGATCGTTACCGCAAAACCGGCGCCCCCGGTGGCCAGGGACAGCAGGCTGGACACGCCGCCGTTGCTGAAACTGCCCTTCAGATCCGGGATACGCCGGGGGATCTCCCGCTGCAGCTCATTGACAATCTCCACCACATGGCGTTTCCGGCGGCTGACCTTGGACAGCTTGAGGACGCCGTATGCCCGGTTGTGTTCCACCCCCATCGCAAAGGCGCCGGTCTGCCCCGCCACAAAATAGGAAGCGTCCAGTTCGGGAACCAGCCGCTGAATTTCCTGTTCCAGCAGGATAGTCTTGTCCCTGGTCATCTCCAGGGTATAACCGCCGGGCGTTTCAATATCAACCTGAATTTCCGCCATGTCCGTCTGGGCCAGAAATTCAAAGCCCAGCAGCCGGAACGAGAGGACGCTCAGGATCAGGAGAACCAGGGTTCCCAGGAGAAAGGACCGGCGGGAGTTCAGCGCGCCCCGGAGGAATTTTTGATAGGCGGCGGAAAGCCAGTCCATACTCCGGTCCATGGGCGCGGCGATCCGGCCGCCCCAGCTCTTCGGGTCCTCCCGGCGCAGAAAAAGGGCGGAAAGAAAGGGTACCACGATAATCGCCACAAAGAGGGAACTGAAAAGGGCAAAGATGATGGTCCAGGCCACATCCCGCAGGATAATTCCCGCCAGGCCCGATAAAAACAGAATGGGAAAAAACGCTGCCAGCGTGGTCGCCGTGGAAGCCACTACCGCGGAACCTACTTCATCGGTTCCCAGGGAAGCCGCCGCTTTGGCATCCATGCCGTGGTCGAAATGGCGCTGAATGTTTTCCAGTACCACGATGGACGCGTCCACCACCATGCCGATGGCGGCGGTGAGGCCCCCCAGGGTGATGAGGTCCAGGCTTGAACCCTTGACCCAGAGGCCGATAAAGGTGAAAAGAATGGACAGGGGAATGGCCAGGCCGATGATCAGGGTGGTATTACGGTTGTGGAGAAACAAAAACAGAATCAGAACCGCCAGCAGGGCCCCCATGACCGCGGATACGGCCACCGAATTCATGGACATGCCGATGTTTTCGCTGTCATCCTTGAGGTACAGAAACGACAAAGCCCCCCCGTAATCCGCTTTCATATCTTCCAGAAAGCGGCGGCTTTCCCGGCTGATGGCGATGCTGTCGCCCTCCCGCTGTTTATAGATAAAAAGCAGCACCGAATCTTTCCCGCCGCTGATCACATAGTTGTCCCGGCGATCTTCCCGGACGGCAATATCCGCCGCGTCCCGCAGGCGTATATACCGGCCGTCCCGGAAGGCCAGAACCTGATCCTCAATTTCGGCGATGGATTCATAGCGGCCTTCGGTCCTGACGTTCAGGTTGTAACCCTGGTACACGCCGTTTCCTCCCGGCAGGGACACGTTAAAAGCGGGAAGGATTTGGGCTATATCCAGCACCGAAAGGCCCAGGTCCTGCAGCCTGTCCATGTCCACGGCAATTTCTACCACATCTTCGCTGCCGCCGTTCATGCTTACCTGGGCAACCCCGCTTATCCGGGAAAGGGCCGGAATAATATCGTCCCGGCAGAGCCGCGAAAGTTCCGGCCGGTCTCCCTGCCCTTCCGCCAGAATGGTCATCACCGGAAGCTGGGAACTGCTGTAGGCAAAAATTTCCGGGGGCCCGGAAATATCGCCGGGAAGCTCCGCCATAACGTTGTTTATTTTTTCCCGGATATCGGGGATCCGCGTTTTGGTATCTTCCCCGTAATTCAACTGGAGGGTGATCATGGAAACGGAATTCCGGGAAACGGAATTCATCGCCTTCACATTTTCCAGAGTTCCCAGGGATTCTTCCAGCGGATCGGTGATTTCCTTTTCAATGTCCTCAGGCCCCACCCCCGGCCAGGTGGTAACTATCACCAGGGTGGGCATATTGATTTCCGCGATAAGGTTCCGGCGCAGGTTAACGGCGGCGATAAGCCCGAACACCAGCAGCACTATGAGGCACATCAAAATTACCTTGGGATGCTTAATCGAGTAATCGGCGATTTTCATGAACCGTCCGCTTCGCCGGGCGAAAGAATATTCAGCCGCTGGCCGGGAGAAATAAAATGCTGCCCTTCAAGAATGAAGCGGGTGGATTCATAATCTTCGGGGATTTGGAAAAATTCGCCGTTGAAAAAATCCGGGACATATTCAATAAACCGGGCCCGGTCTTCCCCGTCCGCGTACCAGAGACGGTTTTGGGAAGCCCTGACCCGCAGGGGAAGCCGGTGCACTTCTTCCCGGCTTTCCAGCACAAATGACACCTTTACAAACATTCCCGGCCTGATGCCTTTGGCGGCGGCGCCGGGAATGGCGTATTCCACCAGGAAGCTCCGGTTCTCCGGGGACACATAGGGCGCCAGGTTCAGGGGCCGGAGGGGGAACTCCTCATCCCCCAGGGCGGGAACCTGTATGCGGACCGGCATATCCTCCCAGTGTTCCGCGAAAAAGCGGTAGTGAACCTCCGGGACCGCCGCCTTGATCCGCAGATCTTCCAGGTCCCCCAGCGTTGCCAGCGGCATCCCCGCGCTTACCGTGCCGCCTTCGGTACTGTGCCGCGCCAGCACCACGCCGTCTATGGGAGAGCGGATGGTCGCGTAATCAAGATTGAGCCGGGCAAGCTCGTACTGGGCCCTGGCGGCCTCAAAGGCGGTCCGGGCCTCTTCGAACTGCTGGCGGGTGGCGGCCTCCCCGGCGTACAGATTGTTCACCCGCTCAAAGGTTGACCGGGCGGTGAGAAAGGCCGCTTGGGCCTGGAGGTAGGTCTGATTATAGGGAGCGGGGTCTACCTGGGCCACCATATCGTCCCGGATCAGGGCCCTGCCCGGATCGGCGTCCAGCCGCATCAGCGTACCCCCCACCCGGGAAACCAGGGTAATGAGCCGCCCGGTTTCCACCCGGCTGCTGAGGCCGATGGTTTTTTCTATGGCCCCCCGCTGGGGATACCGGGTGATGACCGGGGCAAGAAATTCCTCCTCCTCCTGGCCGGCCTTTCCCAGCGTGAACCAGAGGATCAGGCCCAGCAGCAGAATCAACGCCGCAAAAACGCCTATCTTAAAGGGCGATATGTTTCGGGGCCTTCGGGAATTTGTCTCTATCAAAAAATCCCCCTTTGGATTACATTGGACTTGTTCGACAACGCGAACCTTCGGTTCGTTGCTGGTTGTCGCGGACTAAAGTCCGGCACAAGTCTTACAAAATGCTCCGCATTTTTGTTGGTTTTAAGCGGAAGGTATGAAAAGAATACGCAAAAATACTGAAAACAGCAAGTCAAGCTCCACCATGAAACGCCTTCGTTTTTGGGCGGCCCTCATGCTGGCCGTTTCCGTCCGGCTTTTCGGTCAGGACGCCCCGGAGGAACTGTGGGACCGGGAACGGCTCCTGGCCGCGGCCCTCCGGGAAAACAGTTCCTATCTTTTGGCGGCAAGCAGAAGCCGGGAATCCCGGTCCCGGCTCTCGGAAGCCCGGGCCGCCCGTCTGCCGGTGATCCGTTTCGGCTCAAATTTAAGTTACCTGACCAATCCGCCCGGCCTGACCGTTAAAGCCGGTTCTCTGTATCCGGGGGCAAACATCCCCATCGGCATTCCGCCGTATCCTGTTCTGCCCATCCCGGCGCTCCCCGGCGAGGATATGCGCTTTAATTTAAGCGAACATACGAACTATGAATTCGGCCTCACGCTGGAACAGCCGGTTCTTACCTGGGGGCGGATTCACCATACCGTGAAGGCGGCAGATCTGGGAAACCAGGCCGCGGTGTTGCAGATGGAGCAGGAAAAGCGGAACATCGGAACCGCCCTGGATTCCCACCTGTATACCCTGGCCTTCACCGCCGAAATCCGGGAACTGCTGGCGGAACAGCGCCGGGCCGCCGAACGGCTTATCAGTATTTCCGAAGAAAGTTACGCCAACGGTTTTCTCCTCAGGGCGGACCTGCTGGCGGCCCGGCTTTTGGCCGCGGAGGCTGAAATGGGCGGCTACGACATCACCGAGATCCGGGACAACAGCCTGCTGGCGATCAAAACCTTAAGCGGTGTGGATGATCTTGATCCTGCGCGGATACTGTTCCCCCTTCTGCCTTCCGGCGGCTCTCCGGGCCGGGAAAGCCTGGCCTATGCCCGGACCGATAAGGAGCGTCTTTTTTCCCGGGTCCTCGCGGGGAACCTGGGCCTCAGGCTGCTTGCCCTGCAAACACAGGTCCGGGAGAAAACCGCCGCCGCCGCCAAAGGCCAGTATTACGGCAAACCGGAGCTGGGACTGTTCCTCCAGCTTGCCTATACGGGCCCCAACTTTCCTTTTTTCCAAAGCGGCTGGCAGACAGAGGACCGCTTGAATTTTACCGCCACCCTGGGCATCCGGGGCCTCATTTTTGACGGCGGCACAATTCATCACAGTATCCGCCAAAAGGAAGAGTCCCTGGCCCAGGCCCGGCTGGAAGAGGGAAAGGGCCGGCGGGATATGGAAGAATATCTGGAACGGACCCTCCATCAACTGGAGGTGTCCCGGTACCGGCAGGACTATCTGGAACTAAAAATCGAGGCCGCGGGGGCAAAAAAAGATCAGGCCGAAAGTTCCTGGAAAAGCGGCTACGGCGAAGAGCGGGAATACCTTATCCAGGAACTTTCCTGGCGGCAGGAACAGATCGCCCTGCTCCAGGAAAAACTCACCGCCCTGCT
>JAISAN010000222.1 GCA_031266635.1 Treponema sp.
TACCGGGACCCCCGAGGAGGTGGCCGCCTATCCCCGTTCGTATACGGGGGCCTATATTAAAGAAATGCTGGAACGAAGCCGGCCCCGGCGGCGCGGCGGCGCGGAACGGAAAAAGCCTCTTCCACGGCGAAAATGAACATTCAGGACAGATTTGTCAGGTTTGGATTTTTTATCATCCTCGGCGGCATTCTGGCGCTGCCTCTTCCGGGCCAAAGCGGCACGGAGGAGCCGGCGGCGGTCGAAGAGGCGGCCGCCGGGGAAGCGTCCGCTGAAGAAGCGTCCGCTGAAGAAGCGGGTGCCGGGGCGGCTCTTGAAGCTGCCGGGGCGGACACCGGAGACAACGGAGAGGCCGCCGCCGGAGAAGCGCCGGTCCCGCCTGATCCCGCCATGCAGATCGTCGCCATGGACATCAAGACCTCAACCCTGACGGAGCTTGCCGCCTGGTGCCGGACCCTGGGGCTTTCCGAAGGGGGAACCCGGGAAGAGCTTGCCCGGCGGCTCCGGGATCATTTTAAGCTTGCCGAATCCGCGGCGGCCGGGGAAGAAAACGCGGGGAAAACCATTACCATCGAATCCGCCCGGAGTACTGAATATTTTACTCTGGAAGTGGTGGACGAAGAATACGCCCGCCTGCAGGGAGACGTGATGGTAAGCCTCCGGGACGGGGACGCGGTCCACCGGATCAAGGCCTGGGAAATTCTTTTTAACCGGACCCGGAACCTCATAACCGCCACCGGGGGGGTGGAGTACGTCAAGGAATCGGGGGAAACCATCGAGACCTTCCGGGGGGATTCCATTACGGTAAATCTGGATAACTGGGCCAGCGTTTTTATTGACGGCATTTCGGAACGATCCCTCCAGAGCGATGGGACCAGCTACCGTTTTGAAGGAACGGTTATCTCCCGGAATGAAGAGGAGGTAACGGTGCTGACCCGGGCCTCGATCAGCAGCGCCAAAAGCGAGGAGACCTTCTGGTCCCTGACCGCCTCAAAAATCTGGCTCCTTCCCGGTTCCGATTTTGCCGTTTTTAACGCGATCCTCAAGGTGGGAGAAATACCGGTTCTGTATTTTCCTTTTTTTCATTATCCCGCCGACGAGGTTATTTTTCACCCCGTCCTGGGCTACCGTTCCCGGGAAGGCAATTTTATCCAGACCACTACCTATATTCTGGGCAGGGCCCGGCCAAGCTCCACGTCGGAAAGTTCCATCACCAGAATTCTGGGAAACAGCGCGGACATGGAAAAAAGGCGGGAAGGGCTTTTCCTGCGGAGTACGGGTAAAAAAATGACCGACCCCGACGCGGCCACGCTGAAACTCCTGGTTGATGTGTACGCAAATTTGGGGACCTACCTGGGAACTGAAATGACCCTGCCGGGTAAAGGAATGTTCGGTGTCCTTAATTTATCCGCCGGGATGGGCTTTACCCGGAATGTCATACCCCTGAGCAACGGCAATTATACCCCCTTTGCCGAGTATGACGGAACCAGCGAATGGAACCGTTCCAAGTTTATTTCCTGGGATGTTCCCTTCCGTTACCGCTTAAGGACCAACAGTTCCTTTTCGGGGCGTTTTGGTTCCCTGTCCTGGTCTTTTCCCTATTATTCCGATCCTTTTGTGGACCGGGATTTTGTGAGCAGCCGGTCGGAAGAGATGGATTGGTTCAATATGGTAAAGGAAGGGGCCGCCAGGGCGGAAGAAGTAACGGCGGATACGCAGTTGGGAACCTATGAATGGTCGGTTAATGGTTCGCTCCGGCCCTCGCTTCCTTTCCTTGCCCCCTATATTTCCGACATATCCCTTTCCAGCATTAACAGTACCGTTGCCTTCAGAACCCGCCAGTCCAAAGTGTTCCCCTCAAGCTCATACAACCCGGCCCGGCAATTCTTCTTTCCCGACAAATTCACCCTCTATTCCCTGAGCGGAAGTATTGCGGGAACCCCCCTGAGCCTGGGGGGAAGCCGGACTACCGCGCCGGCGGCGGGGGAGGAGAAAAAAACGGAGGCCGAGGATCCCCTGAAAAATATCGGGATTCCCCGATCCCCGTGGCAGGAGCCGGAGAAGGATGAAACAAAGAAAGAAACCGGAGAACTCTCTCCCCCGGTTTTGAGCCAGCGTTTTGACATAGCCCGGTACAGCGGCGGCCCCCGGTTCAGTTTTGATTACCGGATTGCCCCGACCACCGCGGCGGAATTACAGTTCCGGTCCAGCGACGCGAACTGGACCGAATATGACGAGATAGACTGGAGCGAGATTTCTTCTATTCTTATGACCCTCGGCGGGAACGCCAGCACCTCCCTGAATCTGAATCACGACGGGGGGGCCTACACCAATTCCTTTACCCTGTCCGGCACCGGTTCCTGGCAGAATTATTCCTACATCAACGAGGACGCGGAGGAATTCAGCACCGCTCCGGGCGGGGGGCTTCCGCTGGCCCCGGACCCCCTCAAGGTTACCGAGGCCCACCGGCGGACCTACAGTCAAACCTATTTTACCACTTCCTATGGTTACACCGCCTCTGTACGGCCCCTGTACCGGAGTACCGTTTGGGGGGCTTCGAGCGTTCAGTACAGCTTCAACGGCCTTTTGGCAAAATCGGCGTTTACCGGAACCGGGGATGATCCTGAATGGGAAATACAATACGGCGCCTGGGACAAGGACAACCTGAACAGCCACCAGCTCAGCGCCAATGTGTCGGCAACGGTGATGGATAAGGCCCAGAGTTTTGTATTTACCGCCGATCTGCCCCCCAAGGAAGCGACAATTTCGGGAAACGCGACCTTCCGGGTATGGATTTCTGAAACCAATGCCCATACCCGGATCCTCAACCCCGGAGAGGCGGATAGAAGGAAATTTGAACCCTTTACCCTTACCGAAAACCTGCGATTCGGGAGTATCGGTTCCCTGCAGCAAAACATGGTCTTTGATCCGGAAATCAAGGAATATACATCCCTTACCACCAATCTTTCGATGGTGGGTTTTACCGCGTCCTTTACCATGTCCCGCCTAAAGCCCTATAAGCTGAATTACCAGCAAAAACTTGATCCCACCCTGCCCGACGGCTGGATTCAGGTTGGCGATGAGGGCTTACATCCCCGGGAATTTACCCTGGCCTATGGTAAGACCTTCCGGAAAGACGGGCTCTGGGATAACCGGTTTTCTTTTTCGGTAAACGCCAATAGCCGGCTTTCATTTGATCTGCAGCGGTATACCAATTCCCAGCTCACCTTTAGCCTGGGTTTTACCCTGGGGATCACCCAATTTATCGATTTCCGTCTTTCAACCAGTTCGGCCAATTCGGTAATTTACCGGTATTTTAAGGGGACGCCCTTTTTTGATATTCCCGAAGATCTGCCCTCCGGGGAGCAGGACAACTTTTTTATCGACCTGTTTAATTCCTTCCGTTTTGATGATGAGGCCAAACGGCGAAGCTCCGGGTTTAAGCTAAAATCTTTTTCCCTGGGGGTAAATCACCATTTGGGGGACTGGGACGCCGACTTGAGCATAACCCTTTCGCCCTATCTCGACCGTCCCAGCGGCCAGGTGCCGGTATACAAATTCAACAATGAAGTTTCCTTTACCGTCCGGTGGATACCGATTACTGAAATCAAAAGCGATATTCGCCACAACAAGGACAGGTGGGAGTTTAAATAATGTCTGTTGAAACGGTTCCCGAAGATCGGGACGGGCTAAAAAAGGGATTCCCTGTTCCCCCCCTTGCGGAGCAGGCCGAAGGGCTATAAGCTTGCCTTTTAGAGGCCAAATGGAGGACAGTATTACCATTGTACTGGACAGCAAGGATCTCCTGTCCGGGGTATGCGGCGCCAACGACGGAAACCTGAAGGTTATTGAAGGTTCCCTGGGAGGCCGGATTGCCGCCCGGGGTAATGAGATTCGCCTTGAAGGGGTTGACGAAACCAGAGCGCGTTATTTTAAGAGCATGATGGATAATCTTATTGATGTGGTTCGGGAAGGGGAAAATCCCTCTCCCGAGTATGTCCGGGCCCTGGCGGGAACCTTTTTTTCCGGCAATCCGCCGGAGGACTCTGTTTCCGCCGGAGAAAACCCGCCGTTTGCGGAAAATTCCGGTGAATTTCCCCCCCTGCGGGACGCGGTCATTCAGATTCCCCACGGATTTCACCGGGTGTATCCCCGGGGCAGGAATCAGGCCGCCTATGTCCGGGGTATGCGCTCCTGCGATATTAGTTTTTGCGTGGGCCCCGCGGGGACGGGCAAAACCTACCTGGCTATTGCCGAAGCCCTCCGGCTGGTATTATCAAAAAAAATGCGGAAACTGGTGCTGACCCGGCCGGTGGTGGAAGCGGGGGAAAACCTGGGTTTCCTTCCCGGCGATTTGACCCAGAAGATTAACCCCTATCTCCGCCCCCTTTATGACGCCATGGAATCCCTGATCCCCTTCGAGGTGATCCGCCGGATGGAGGAAACCAGGGTGATAGAAATCGCCCCCCTGGCCTATATGCGGGGCCGGAGCCTTAACGACTGCGTGGTTATTCTGGACGAGGCCCAGAATACCACCAAAGAGCAGATGAAAATGTTCCTGACCCGGATAGGCGAGGGCGCCCGGGCGATGGTTACCGGCGATACGACCCAGATCGATCTTCCCGGGAGGGTGGATTCGGGGCTTTTACACGCGGTGAAGATACTTTCCGGGGTGGAGGGCATTTTTTTTGCCTTCTTCCATACCGCCGATGTGGTACGGAATCCCCTGATCAAGAAAATAATCCAGGCATACAATGACAACGAAAAGAAAAGCTGAATGGTTCAAACCGGATAAATGGCGGGAAGCCCTGTTTCGGGTGTTTTCCTTTTTCCGGCTCCGGCCCGGCCCCAGTCTGGCGGCTATGGGAGCGCTGCTTGCTTCTACCCTGGTGGTAACGTTAAATATGAACAATTCCGCCGGAGCGGCCGGGGATCTCCGGGATTTTGAAGCCGGCCGGGTTGCCGACCGGGATGTAATAGCGGGGCAGTTTATTTCCTATGTTGACGAGGAGGCCACCCGGCTCCGTGTGGAAGCCCAGGCGCGGCTGGTTCCTGCGGTATTCCGTTTTTCCGCCGCCGCCGGAGAGAATGTACGGGACGAATGGAAGCTCTTCTCCGCCTTTGTCAATGATCTGTCCCGGGAAGGCGCTTCTACCGATACTGTTTTGCTGGCAATTCAGGCAAAATACCCCGCTGTTTTTTCCCGGGATACCCTGGTTAATTACCTGGACGATCCTGACCGGGAACAATTTGAGGAATACGGGGATACGGCCCTGAACAATATACTGGAACAGGGGATTTTTTCGCTCAATAAAACCGAACTGGAACATTATAACCCCGATGTGGCGGAGCTGCTGATTAGTTCCGCCGCCCGGACCGAGCGGGAACGGATCTCCTATAGCAGCGTAATCACCCGGGATACCGCGGCGGCGGCCCTGAACCGTTATATTTCCGCCGAGGGCCTCCCGCCCTCCCTTGCCCGGATCGCCGGGAATTTGCTGGCCCCCTTTCTCGCCGAAAATGTGTTTTTTTCTCCCGAAGATACCCGCCAGCGGGTGGCGGAAACCCGGAGCCAGGTTGAACCGGTGGTGAAATATATCGACAAGGGGGAACGGGTTATCCGCAAGGGCTTTATCATCACCGATGATGATATGAAAGAACTGCGGGTCCTCAATATGTCCCTGTCCGGCAGCGATCCCCGGCGGCTTATCGGCCAGATTCTCATCATGATCCTCCTCTACGGTCTGTTTGTCGCCCTGGGGGATCGCCGGATCCTCGGCAAGTCCCTTTCCAACGCGGATATCTACCTTATCGCCGCGCTGGCGGGTTTTTATCTGATCCTGGCGGTTTTTGTCCGGGATTTCTCTCCCGGGGGAGCTGAATCTTTCCCCACTTCCATAATACTCCCCACCGCCCTGGTGGTAATGCTGCCGGGTATTCTGATTGGCCCCCGGATTGCCCTGGTTATGGCGATGGTTCTTCCCCTGGGGGCCTTTCTTTCCGGCTCCTTTGATACCTCCTCGTATATTTTTGCCCTGCTTTCCGGCATCTGCGCCGCCTGCGTTCTTTGGGGAATAGAGCGGCGGATGGATCTGTTCAGGTCGGGGCTCGTTATCGCCGGGGCTAACTGTGTTGCCGCTGTGGTGATTCTTTTAAGCCGCCAGGCCGGTCTTGCTTTGTACCCCAGTATGTTTTTTTGGTCGGTGCTTAACGGCATTGTTTCGGGGATGCTGGTTCTGGGGCTCCTGCCGCCCCTGGAGCAGGCCCTGAACGCGGCTACCACCTTCCGGCTGGTGGAACTTTCGGACCTTAATGCCCCTGTACTGAAGCGGCTGTTTACCGCCGCCCCCGGCACCTACAGCCATTCGATCATGGTGGCAAATCTCGCGGAAGCGGCCTGCCAGGATATTGGGGCCAATCCCCTGCTGGCCCGGGTGGGGGCCTATTATCACGATATTGGCAAAATGGAAAACCCCGATTATTTTGTGGAAAACCAGACGGTTTACAACCGGCACGATGATACGCCCCCCCGGCTTTCCGCCACGGTGATCCGCAGCCACGTCAAGCTGGGGATTGAAAAGGCCCGGAGCCTCAATCTGCCCCGGGAAGTTATTGACATTATCGCCGAGCATCACGGCAATTCGGTAATTACCTGGTTTTATAACAAGGCGCTGAAACAGGAAACGACGGATTTTTCAAAACGGAATGTGGTCAACATGGAGGATTTTACCTATCCGGGAACCCCTCCCCGGTCCCGTGAATCCGCGGTGGTGATGCTCGCCGATGTAACCGAGGCCGCGGTACGAACCCTTAATAAACCTACCGCGGTAAAGATGGAGAAATTTATCCAGACCTTGATTGATTCAAAAGTTGAAAACGGCCAGCTTGCCGAATCGGAACTGACCTTTCGGGATTTGGCGGCCATAAAAGGCGCTTTTGTCCGGGTTTTGGCGGGGTATTATCATTCCCGGATCGAATACCCCAAGCTCAAGGAGGTAAACTCCCGGGATAAAACAATAAATACCGCCGTCAAACCGGCGGCGTCAAAGGAAAACCCCGAATGAACCGGGTAGCGGTAAACGCCGAGGAGATTCCCTTACCCCCATGGACGGACGCGGTTTACCGGTATGCGCTCAAGGTCCTGGAAGAACTGGGAAAGAACAACTGGGATTTATCGGTACTGTTCTGTAACGACGCCTATATTCGGTCTCTCAATGCCCGCTACCGCCGGAAAAACGAAGCTACCGATGTGCTTTCCTTCAGCCTGGGGGAAACCCTTGACGGGGAAGGGGGGGAGACCCGTTTCCTCCCCGGCGACATTGTTATTTCCCTGGAAACCCTCCGGGAAAACGCCCGGTATTTTGAAACCCCCGAGGATGAGGAGTTACGCCGGCTCCTGATTCATGGTATCCTTCACCTAAACGGCATGGATCATACAACAAACGAAATTACTGAGCCCATGATCGGCTTACAGGAAAAAATCTTGACGGATTTGGCCGGAGAGTTTATTTTGCCCGCAAAGGCGGTTCCATGAAAGGTATTTTATCTATTTTTTCAAAAAAGAACGGAGGAGGGGAGATTTTGACAAAGCTTCCCGCCCAAATCAACCGGAAATCCTATCTGTCCCTGGAGCCGGATGAGCAGGAGATGATTCTGGGGGTGATGAAACTTGCGGGCACCACGGTAAAGGAAGTTATGGTTCCCCGGACGGATACGGTATTTCTTTCCACCGCCGCCTCCAAAGAAGAATTGCTGGCCCGGATTGCCGAAAGTGAACATTCCCGGTTTCCCGTATACCAGGATACCATTGACAATGTGATCGGGATCCTCTATGTAAAGGATGTCCTCAAGTCTCTGGTTCAGGAAGACACCGCCGGGGACAGCGCCTTTGACATTAAGTCCCTGCTGCGGAAACCTTTTTTCATCCCCGTATCAAAACATATTAACGTGCTCCTCCGGGAACTTCGCCGCCGGCGGGTACATATCGCCGTGGTGGTGGATGAATACGGCGGCGTGTCGGGAATTGTCTGCATGGAAGATATTATTGAAGAGATCGTCGGGGACATTCAGGATGAATTTGATCACGAAACCGAAGATATTCTCAACCTGGGGGAGGGAATATGGCTCTGCGGCGCCAGGGTAAATCTTGAGGACCTGGCCGAGGAGATAGGGGTGGCGTTCCCGGTGGAGCATTTTGACACCCTGGGGGGCTTTGTTTTTGACCTTTTTGGGAAAATTCCGGTAAAATACGAGAAGGCCGTTTACAACGGAAATGATTTTATTGTTCAGGACATGGACGGCCACAAGATTAATACGGTAAAAATCGTAATCAACAATGAACCTCCCCGCCCTGAAGGGCGGGGTATCCTGTAAGCGTTGCATCGTTTTACGAGGTTCGTTCTGTAAGGAAATTATTAACTGTGGGGTCTGCTACCATTTTTTGTTGGTGTTACCAATTCTAACCGCCTAAAGGGCGGGTATCAGACCCCACGGCGAATGAAGCTCCCTCGTCCTGAAATCCTGTCTGCCGGGGTCTTGGGGGGAGGAGCGTTGGGAAGAGAGGAGCGGGAGTGAAAAAAAATACCGGTACAGGCCAGGGTGGTCCGGGAACAGGGACCGGCGGGTCTCCTGTATGCGCGGCGGCCTTTGAAACGCGGGCCCGGCGGAGGATGAAGCCCCTTGTTTTCCGGCCCTTTGTTCTTGTGGTTTGCGCTGCCCTGGTCCTTTCGGGCCGGCTTGAAGCCCAAACGCCGGGGGCGGCCTTTTATTATAACCAGGGCCGTTCCTCTATGGTGTCGGAGGACTGGTATGCCGCGGCGGAGGCGTTTATCGAAGCCCTCAGGATAAACCCCGCCCACGCGGAGGCCGCCGCCGCCCTGGCGGAATGTTATTACGAGCTGGGGGAATTTGACGAAGCCCTGGCCTGGGTGCGGAAGGCCCGTTCCCTGGCCAGGGGCAATATGGCCCTGGCCAACCTTGAAGCTTTTACCCTCATCGCCCTGGGCCAGTTGGACGCCGCTTCGGGGGTGATTGGAGAAGTCCTGGCCCGGGAGCCCTATAACCGGGAAGCCCTCTTTGCCGCCGGAGAACTGGACATCAGCCGGGGCCGCTCCTCCGAAGCCCTGCTCCGTTACCGGGAGGCGGTTCGCCGTTACCCCGACGACCGGCGGCTCCTCATCTCCCTGGCCCTGGTCTCCGGTTCCCTGGGGGACATGGAAACCGCGGAAACCTATATCAACCGGGCCCTGGTTCAACACGCCGAAGATTACCGGGTCTACTATTACGCCGCGTACCTGGGTTTTATGGCGGGCCGGGTAAACGAGGCCATAGAGTATGCCCTCAGGGCGCTTCATTTCCGGCCCGGCTATGCCCCGGCCCGGACGCTCCTGGCAAAGCTCCGTTACCAGGCGGGACAATACGAAGAGGCTGCCCGGCTTGCCGCTGAATCTATCGCGGCGAACCGGGAAGACGCCGGGGCCTGGTATCTCAGGGGGCTTTCTTATATCAGAATGAACCGTCCCGCGGAGGCGCTTGGCATTCTTTCCAGCGCCGCCCAGATCCGGGGGGACGATGAATTTATCCGTACCGGTCTGGAGGATCTGATTATCAGCGTTACCAGCCTGGAAGATCCCCAGCGGGCGCAATGGGCTTCCTGGCATTTTAACCGGGCCCGGGATTTTCGGACCCGGAACCTTATTGGGGAGGCCCTTTTTGAATACCGCCGGGGGCTTCGGCTTTACCCCTATGCCCGGGACCGGCGGGAGTACGCCGAACTGCTTCGCCTCCAGGGGTATCCGGCCCGGTATCTTGAGGAGCTGCGGTTCATCCAGGACCTGGGTATGGGAGACCGGAGCCTGGGGGACGCGGTGGAAGCTTACGATTCCCTTCTTTCGGAAGCGCTCTACCGGCAATGGCAGGTAAATCCCGTGGATGTGGTCAAACGGCACTGGAAAACGGCGGTTTTTTCCCTGGCTTCCCAGTCGAGTTTGTACCATGCCGACGCGGGGGCCGCCGCCGCCGCTTACGCGAAGGAACTGTTGATCCATGACCGGAATATCGAAGCCCTGGATCTGGAACTCAGGCAGCCGTCGTTTTCCGCAGGGTTCCGGGCCGCCAGAGAAGGGGGGGCGGATTATTTCCTGATTATTTCAGTCGCTGAAAATGAACGGGATATTTCCCTCAAGGGCGAACTTTTTGTGGGGCGGACCGGTTCTTCGGCAGGGGTTTTTTATACCTACCGGACCGGCCAGGATCGCCTGCGGAATGCCGCCCGGGGAATTGTGGAACAGCTTGCCGCCTCCTTCCCCTTCCGGGGGGAACTGATTGTCCGGCGTCAGTCCCAGGGTTTGATAAACAAGGGCCGGGTTGACGGGGTAAAAGACGGGGACGTATATGATGTGGTCAGAAAAGGACGGCCCCTTGTTCTCAGCGAGGGGATTGGGCTGTCCTATACCACCGATGATTTAGTGGGAAAAATAAGCATTGACAAGGCCGGTGAAGAGGTCTCCTCCGGGGTTTTAAGCCGGAACGGTTTTTTTGACCGTATTACCGAAGGGGATGAAATAATCCTCCAGGCCCGGAAGGATGAAACGGCCTTCTCCGCCGAACAGGGGATCAACCCGGAACTGAGGGCTTTACTGCGGACTTTGCGTTAGTGCCCGCTCATCGCGGCTCACCGGATCATGACGGCCAGTATGGCGTTAATCCATTCTTTGGTTTCTTCCGGGTATTGGGTTTGAACCATAAGAAATTCGATGAGCGCTTCCCGGTTATTGCCGGAAAAATAATAGGTCTGCCCCAGATAAAACCGGGCCCGGGCCTCGGAAGGGCCTGAGCGGGGAAGGGAAAGGTAGCGGAGCAGTTCCGCCTGGGCGTTTTGCCAGTCCCGTTTTACAAAAGGCCCCTGGACAATATGCCGGAGCTGGGCTTCTTCCCCCCCCGCCGGAGCCTCAAGATCCCGGCTGAAGGCCCGGGGTTTTTTCAGGGCCGGGGGATTGGTTTTTACCCGGGGAATGGATGCCACCGCCTTGGCCGCGTCGGGCCCCAGGGGGCTTTGGGAGGGGGATTCCGAATACCGGTCGCTCCCGGGTACGGCCTTGTTGATCGATATGAGGGGCAGGGGCATGGAACGGATTGCCTGTTGGGAACCGGGCAGGCCGGCCCTGCCGGCGCCGGAGGGTATTTCCACCGGCTGGATCGTGGCGTTATGGCCGGGGTAGATTCCCACGTTCCCCCGGATCAATTCGTCCTCAAAAATAACCGCATAATAATACGGAATTCCCGGAACCGGGTAATCGGTAAAGGGTACTATAAGCCCTGACTGGACAATAACCGCCCGCAGGAGATCCGCCGTATTTTGCAGGGGCTGGACACTCCGGTAGAGAACCGTATTTTTCCCCTGGTTCGCCACCCGGTAGGAGATAATAACCCCTTCCCCCGCCACCCTGGCTTCAAGGCCGAAGATCCCCGACTCCACGGGACGCAGGTTTTGCTCCGAGGCGGTAAGCGGCAGAACTTCTTCCGGGCCGTTGGTGCTTACCAAAATAGTATTGGTATAGGGGATAAAAATATCGTACCGTGTTCCCTGTTCATCACTGGCGGCGACAAAATAATAAACCGTTCCGGCCCCTTCGGTTTCATCAATGTACGACTGCGCCCCGTAAGGTACTTCAACGGGCCTGATATTCCCCGGAACCGGCCCCGGCTCCAGGGGCCGGAGCGACCGGAATATATATACCGCCCCCCGGACATCCGGGGAATCCTGCCAACTGAGCCGCACCAGGTTGTTTTTTACTTCCACCGAAAGATGGGAAATAAAGGGGGCAAAAATAAGATCCTCCGAATCTGTCTGGGAAAAAACAGCAAAAGGAGAAAACAGGCCCGCGAAAAACAGCGG
>JAISAN010000239.1 GCA_031266635.1 Treponema sp.
CGTAACAGGACCGCCGCCACCTCGGGATTGCCGGACTCGCCGGACACGGCGTTAAGGGTAATTACAATCTGCGTGGCGGTAAGATCGCCTGACACCAGGGAGCCCTGGTACATATCCCATGAGGCGATGCGGCGTTTCAGCTCCGCGATTTCTTCGGCGCTTCCCGAAAAATTATCGGCCACCAGATCGGTAACGATGATGCTTTCGCTGTCCGACGTGATGTACCGGGTTGACATGATGGAATTTGTTTCCTTGACCAGATCGATGGTCTCCACCGCTTCGGTAAAATCCCTGATCCGCGTGAGGAAGGGGGGCTCAAAGATCGTCCCGTAGGGGCGTTCAAGCCCCACCATCACCATGATTTCATCGCCATACTCTTCCTCGAAATGCCTGACGGTGATACGCTCAGGATTGTCTTCCGGCAGGACGGCCAGGATATTGTTGTCCATCCGCGCCCTGGGAAGCTGAAAGGCGAAGAACAGGGTGATAAGGCCAATGACGCCCGCCGTAATCCGGGGATGCCTGAAAATTTTTTCCAACTGCGGCTCCTTTGGCGCCGTTCCCCTGAACCGCGCCTCCTTGTTTTCGTACAGAAAATACACCATTATAAACGGGTGTAAATTACAGATTTTGGTATTTGTGTACGGCCGCCGGACACTATGTTGTAATTTGTCCGGCTTTTTCGCGCATATTTTGCGCATAATTGACGGAAAGGGAGAACGGGGTGGGAAAGACAGATGTCAGGATACAGTTTACCCGGAAGATGCTGCGGGACAGCCTGCTTATCCTTATGAAGGAAAAGTCTATCCAGGACATTTCCGTTAAGGAAATCTGCGAATCCGCCGGACTGAGCCGCTCGACCTTTTACACCTATTACAAAGACCAGTACGATCTTCTGGGACAGATGGAAGAAGATATATTTATTGATCTTGACCATTTTGTCAGGAAGTATATGCCCGTAAAAGAGCTGCCCCCTTTCAGGGAACTTACCGTGCTGATTGAGGATATTTTGCGCTACATTACCGGCGGTACAAATTCGGTCCAGATACTCCTGAGTGAAAACGACACCAATAGTTTCAGGAGAAAATTCGCCCGGTATTTTTTCGGGCGCATGCGGGAATTAAAGCACATCCAGGGCAGGCCCGTGCCGGATGAACGGACGCTAAAATACTACGCTACATTTGTCAGGGACGGCTGCATCGCCATCCTGCAGGACTGGATTAAAAACGGCATGGATATTGAGGTCCCCGATCTGGCAAAGCTCCTGGCCCGGCTGGTCCGGGGGGTGCTGGGATAACAATAGGTATTAGACCCCGCAGAAGCCTTCTGTCCAGTGCCAAACCGGGGTGGAAAGGCCGGAAAGAAAGGGATTTTGCCGGGTAAAATCCGGGAGCCAGTCGCTGCCGGGAACCAGCTCCTGATAAAATCCATCCTCTATATCAAATTCCTCAAGCCACTTGAGGACGGTCTCATATTCCGCCTGGTTCACATACCGGCCGGGAATATCACCCTGCCCCACGGGGGTGTATTGGGTCATCAGGGAAATCCGGGCCCTGCCCGCGGCGTGTTCCGCAAACCAGCGGAGTACCCCGCGGGTGGACTCAAGATACCCCGGCAGAACCAAATGGCGGATAATGAAGACCCCTTCCGGCGCGTCCGCCATGCCCTGGGCTTGCCGCCCCGGCGTTCCGGCGAATATATCCAGCATCCGCAGAATGGCCGCCGGGGCCGCTTCCGGGTAATCGGGGGCATGAAAAAACCGGGCCGCCACATCGCGGTCCAGGGTTTTCAAGTCCGGCAGCCAGCCCCTAATCCGGCCCCGGAGCGGCTCCAGGGCCTCAGGGCGCTCATAGGCGGATGAATTCCACAGGGCCGGAATGGTAAGCCCCGCCCGAAAGGCCGCGTCCAGGCCGGCGGCCAGAGCCGGCGCCGCATGGCTCCCGGTTACCATGTTGATATTTTCCGCCCCCTGTTCCTGAAGAGCCAGGCAGATGCGGACAAATTCCCCGGTCTCCACCGGCCGGCCCATAGCGCCGGGCAAAATCCGGCCCTCCGCGGAAAGCGGATTTCCGCGTGAAATTTGATAATTCTGGCAAAAAACGCAGCCCAGATTACAGCCGCTGACAAAAATGGTTCCCGAGCCGCCCCGGCCGGTAATGGGAGGTTCTTCCCCCCGGTGGATGGATGCCGAGGCAAGGCGAAGCTCCGCGGTCTCCCCGCAGAACCCCCGTTCCCCGGCTTCCCGGTTTACCAAACAGAGGCGGGGACAAAGTTTACAGTTCCGGTAAATACTTAGGTTCTCCCTCTGTTTTTGGCGGCAATATTTTTTTCCAGGCTTTTCAGGCTCTTCCGGAGTTTTTCATCGGTAATCCCGTCATACCCGGATTTACCCTCCACCACGTCCTCCGGCAGGTCCTCCGGCGGCGGAACCGCGGATATATCCGGGATGGAATTTTCAGAATCCTCAGCCTCCGGCGCGTCTTGGCCCGGCGCGAGCGGTTCCCGGCTCAGGCGGAAAGAGATACCGGTAATAGCCAGATCGGGAAACTGGCACTGCAGGTCCTCAAGAAGTTTGTGCCCCTTGGTTTGTAATATTTGAATCCAGCCGGGATGATCCGCCTCGACCAGCAGGATATTCCGTTCCAGATCACGAATCCGGGAATGATCGGCGGCGGCGCTTATCCCGTGTTTTTGGGTTATCCGGGCCCAGGAATAAACAAGTTTTGAATAACCCTGGGCCTGGTGCAGTATATCTTCATCAATTATAACCGAAAGCAGCTCCCCCGCTTTTTTCATAGATCCTTATAATACTATTTTGCCCCTTGTTATGTAAAGAATAAATGTGATAAAAAAAACGGAGGTAAGAGCCGGTTTCAAAACCCGGTCAGTATTGAACCGGCTCTTGGAAAAACCGTAAAAGCCAATGTCATTCAAAATAATCAGTTTTGAAACTGGCTCAAATTTAAGGAGGATTATTATGAAAAAGAATTTTCAGTTGCTTTTCCGCTTACTGCTGCCCGTTCTGGTAATGCTGGGCGGACTTACGGTTCCGCTCTCCCTGTCCGCCGCGCCCCAGGCGGATGCCATTTACATAAACGGAAATATTTATACCGTCAACGAATCATTTTCCAAAGCTTCCAGTATCGTCGTCAGGGACGGCAAAATACTATATGTGGGAGATGACGCCGCGGCGCAAAAAAACTACAAGTCCGATTCCCCGGTGGTGGATTTAGAGGGTAAAACCGTCATTCCCGGCCTTATTGAAAGCCACATGCATTACCTTATGCTGGGCCAGACCCTGGACCGGATAGATATATTTCAAAAACCCAAGGCGGAAATCCTGGACAAAGTAAAGGCCGAAGCGGACAAACTTCCCGACGGGGAATGGATTGTTTCCATGGGGTGGAACAATGTCCTTTGGAATGAGGATTATCCCACCAAGGAAGAGCTGGATGCCGTGGCCCCAAATAATCCTGTGTCCCTGGCCAGGGTAGACGGCCATTCCTCATGGTTCAATTCCCTGGCCCTTCAACTAGCGGGGATAGATGAAAATACCCCCAACCCCCAGGGCGGCGAAATCCTTAAAAAACCAAACGGCGAGGTATGGGGCATTTTGACCGATACCGCCGCGGACCTGGTGGAATCCAAAATTCCCGACGACGCTTCGGAGGCCCGGAAGCTGCACCGTTTTACCCTGGCCGACCAGTCGGTCATTTCCTATGGAATTACCACGCTGGTAGACGCCGGCGCCGCTAACGAGAGTATTAAAATATTAAAATCCGCCTACGAAGAAGGAACCCTCAAGGTACGGGCCTATGAAATGCTTTCCGAAGGGGAGGATATTGATTATATCAACGACGGAAACGAACCGGTCAGGGATTTATACAACGGAAAACTGTCGGTGGCCGCCGTAAAGCTGGTGTCCGACGGTTCTCTGGGTTCCCGGAGCGCCTGGCTGCTCCAGGATTATTCCGACCGGGCCGGTCATGTGGGCAACGGCAGGTGGGACGACGGGCAGATGTACCGGATTGTAAAACGGGTGGCCGAACGGGGATTCCAGATCGGAACCCACGCCATTGGCGACGCGGCGGTCCGCCAGGTTATCGACGTGCAAAAAAAGGTCATCGACGAGCTGGGCCTTACGGATCACCGGTTCAGAATCGAACACTTCCAGATTGTCGACGCGGCGGATATTCCCCGGGCCATAGAGTACGGCTTTATTCCTTCCATGGAAACGGTTCACGCCACTTCGGACATGAATATGGCGGAAGACCGGGTCGGTTCCGTGCGGATTCAATCTTCCTACGCGTGGCGCACGATCCTCGAAAACCAGGGGATTATTGCCAACGGTTCCGACGCGCCGGTGGAACTGGTAAATCCCTATCACGGCTTTTACGCCGCGGTTACCCGGCAGGACCGGGACGGCCAGCCCCCGGAGGGGTGGTATCCAAACCAGGCCCTGACCAGGGAAGAAGCCCTGCGCTCCTTTACCATCTGGGGCGCTTACGCCGCCTTTGCGGAAGAAAACAGGGGTTCCCTGGAAGCGGGAAAATACGCCGACTTTACGGTTCTTGACCGGGACATTATGACCTGTCCCGCCGCGGAAATAAAGGACATCAGCGTCCTAAAAACCGTTATCGGCGGCGAAACAGTCTACGAAAGCGGCAACTAAGCAGTATTGAACTACAAAGATTAGTTAAGAGAAACCGCAAAGGACGCCAAGATTTACGCAGAGAACGCAAAGAAAGAAAACTAAGGGAAAATCTTTGAGAACTTTGCCCATGCTTTGCGTCCTTTGCGTTAAATTCCTCATTGAGTTATCCTGCAAATTAGTCTTTACAAGGTACTAAGGTAAAGCTTATTATCTTGGATGTCTTTTTAGTGATAGGTAAGAGGCCAAGGTATGAAGCCGCGCATGATGGCTGCATGGCCTCTTACTGATTCTGCTGGGAGATTTCCCTGAAACGATCCTGGATCTGTACTACCGCGTCGGCAATGGTGGCGTCAAACTGCGTACCCTTGCCTTTTGTGATTATTTCTATGGCTTCTTCACAGGGCAGTGCCGCCTTGTATACCCGAGCGCAGACCAGGGCGTCGTACACGTCGGAAAGGGAGGCGATCCGGGCGGAGAGGGGAATGGCGGTTCCGCTGAGACCCCGGGGGTAACCTTTGCCGTCGAAGCGTTCATGGTGGCACCATGCGATATCGCGGCAGTGTTTCAGGTAGATGGAATCCTCGTCCTTCACGGCCCGCATCATTT
>JAISAN010000011.1 GCA_031266635.1 Treponema sp.
GCAAGGCTCGAAAGTATCCGGGCCCGGACCACCGGGCGGCCATAAGCGGTATAACCCGCCAGATTTGACCAGAGAAAGGCACATTCCCCGGTATCAAGGCCGAAGCGCCAGGTTTTGACCTGCTGGTTTCCCGTAAGCAGATCGATAATAAAGCCCGCCGCCCTGGCCGCGGGATTGTGGGGGCCCCGGTACAGGGGATCGTCCTTGTAGACGTTTTCGCTTTTTAGGCTTTCCAGGGTGATCCGTTCCAGCGGGGAACCGAAGGCGGCCAGCACGAGGTCGCCGTCAACGCCGATGATGACCGCTCCGGCCTTCCTGAATATGTCCGCGGCGGCGGCCCGGAATTTCCCCGCCATTTGCGCGCCGCCCAGGGAATTGCCGGTATCTTCCAGCGCCAGAATGTCCCCGTTTCGCACCGCCACAATGGCGGCCTTGGTTTGGATAATCTCTCCGGGCCGGGGGCGGCCGCCCCGGATAAGCTGTTTCAGGCAGGTTTTATTGACCGAAGGCCCATAGGCCAGGCGAAAATGCCGGGAACCCCGGCGGGTAATCATCAGGGAAATGAAAAAGACCGTCAGGGTTCCCCCAAAGGCGGCGGCGGTGGGGATCAGGGGATCGATCCAGTAGCCGGAAAAGATAAAGCTCCAGGAAAAACTGGCGGCGATAAGCAGGGTCAAGAAGCTGCCGGCCGCCAGCGCCCGGAAGGGCCGCAGGGAAAAAACGGCGAAAACCGCCAGAAAGGCCGCCAGCAGGGACCAGAAAAGGATGTACCGGGTAGAACCGGGGGTGATAAACCGGCCGGTCAGAAGGGTATTGGCCAGGGCCGCCGAAGCTTCGGTCTCTTCCGGGGGGCCCATGATACAAAACGAGGCGGACAGGGCCGTTTCCAGGGAATTCCGCAATTCCCGCAGTTTTCCGTATTGGTCCCGAAGGTCCGCGAAGGCGTGGATCAGATCATTCTGGAGATTCCGGAGCCGTTGCAGGCCGTCCTCGCCCAGCCGCTCGGTGGCGATAAGTTCCTCATAGCCCCCCACCAGGGCGGTTTCCACAGGGCCGGAGAGCAGCTCGTCCAGGGCGGTAAAATATTCAGCCCGGCCCTGAATCCAGGCGGCTTTTGTCTCCGGCCCCGGTTTTTCCAGAAAATCTTCCCGCAGGGACCGGGCGTGTTCATACAGGTACAGGGGGGAACGTTCGGGCCGGATCCGCGAATAGACGCCCAGGGCTTCCGCATCTCTGAGCAGGAGCAGCAGGGCCTGGCCGGCTTCCTCATATTCCCGGAAACGGTCCAGGGAAAGACGCCTGAAGCCCCCTTCCCGGGGGATTTTTTCAAACAGAAGCCGTCCCTCCCGGTCCGGAAGCAGCCGGTTCAAAAGCGCCGGCCCGTCTTCGCCGTATTCCGGGCCGGGGTCCCCGCCGGAACCCGTTTCGTCCTGTTCCGCCGCTTCCAGCAGCCGGGCTTTAAGGCCCGCGTAAACCACATGCTCAATTTCCCCGGCCCCTCCCGCTTCGGGGCCACCGGCGGGGAGCAGCACCGGGCTGGCGCGGCGGATCTTTCCGTCCCACTCCACCGGGGGCTTTGAATACCAGGGGCTGTCTTCGGGCAGGACGGAAGGGCCGTTCAAAACCCGCAGATCCCCCGCTTGCCAGACCCTGCCATACGCGGCGGCGGCCTGGGCCATCCGCCGGGTTCCCGCCTCGTCCTGGTGGACCAGGGCGGCGCTGAGCCGTTCTTTTCCCCGCTCCGCCAGCTCCACCAGGTTTTCCACATAATGTCCCAATTCCGAGGGGGGAATGGAACCCACCCGGATCGCCTCAAAAAGATTCCTGATATTCCTGCCCAAAAGGGTAAATTCATCGTCAAAACGGCGGCGGATTTCGGCCTCGTTTTCGTTCCTCCCTGAAACAAGCCCCAGTACCGGCGCCTGTATCACCAGCCCCGCGGCGTCCATCTCCGCCAGAGTCAGGATCAGGGGCGCGGCATCCTCCGGTTCGATAATATCTTCGGTGTCAATGAGGAGGATTTCCCGGGCAGGCGGGGGAGCGGCGCGATGGTTGAGCAGAAAATCGTACCAGGGCCCAAGCAGGGGGCCTGCCAGGAGATAATTTAACAGCGCCGCAATACCCGCCGCGGCGCATAATGCCGCCAGGCAGATCAACACGGACTTTTTACGGGAAATAAATGCCGCCATATTCCCTTTAAAGATCGGCGAATTCGGACGCAAATTTTACACCCGGCGCAAAAAACGCAGCCCCGGCGGGGGCTTTTCAAAGGCTATATTTGAAGGAATAATAAAAATTACCGATAATTGGTTCAGGAGTAATAAAATGAATACCAAACGAAAAACAGCGGTACTATTGTGCATATCCCTGATCGTGGGGATCGCTTTTTTGACCGGCGGATGCGCCAAACCTCCCACTGAGGAAATGGAAGCCGCCGCCGCCGCGGTAAGCCGGGCGGAAAATGATCCCGACGCGGTAATGTACGCGGGGAATACGCTGGTCAGGGCCCGGGAATCTCTGAACCGGATGCAGGCCGAGGCGGATTCCAAACGTTACGACGGGGCAAAATCTTATGCCGCCGAAGCCATTGCCGCCGCCGACAAGGCGATAACGGATGGACGGACCGGAGCGGCCAGAGCCAGGGACGAGGCCGTCAACATGATCGACGCGGTAAAAACCGGCATTACCGAAACCGGCGCGGCTATCCAGGCGGCCCGGTCATCGGGCAAAGTGGGGGTGGATTACCGGGCCATCAATCAGGATCTTGAAACGGTCCGCCGGACCGCGGATCAGGCGGAAGTAAGCCTGGCGGGGAACCATTATCAGGACGCTCTGGACAAGGGCCGAAGCGCCCGGGCGGGTTTAAGCGACATTAACCAAAAACTTTCAGCGGCGGCAACGGCGGCCTCACGGAAAAAATAAGCTTTCATGGCCAATGCTTTTCTTGAAAAAATTTTCTCTCTTTTTGGCGGCAAGAAAGACCCTGAATCGGCAAAAAAGCGCCAGCTGAAACAGCTTGTCAAGGAACTGTCGGGAAACAAATACGCCCGGTTTTACCGGGCCAAACCCGAAGAAGCGGACGGCAGCCTGGGGAAGTTTTTTTTTGACATCTACCGGATTATCGCACCGGCCCAGGTTCTTATGCAAAACGCGGTCAAGTCGGCCCAGCTTAAACAAGCCGCCGTCGAAGCTTTTCTCGACAAAAACCTGCAGAGTATCAGGGAGCGGATTGCCCCCCAAACCATCGAGGAGACGGCCAAAAAAATCCCCCTTAAAGAGCTGGTAAAACAGCTTGAGGGGGATTTGGCGGCCCTTTCCACCGCCTTTGACAGTTCCCGGATTGAAGCGATTGACCGCTGTTACAATCTTATCCTCGCCCTGGCCCACTTTGTTTCCTACGATTTCTTTTTTCTGCTGAAAAAATTCGATCCCAATATCACGGAACGGAATTTTTCCTACCAGCCGAAATTCGCCGCCGTCCGGGGCGAATATCTTTCCGACGACATCAAGGATTTTCTGGAAATATCCTTCGCCGTTGATCCCGATCAGGACTGGAAAAACGCCCTGCGGGTCCTCAAGATTTACAAAAACGGTATGGATGTGGTGGCCCCGGATCAGTGGAACCGGCTCCTCATCAGCCTGCGGGAAGTGCGGAAGTCAAATATTCTGGAACTGATGATCCGCCATATCGACAAAAACCCCCAATGGGTATCCCAGCCCAAACTTTCGGATGAGCATATCGCCGCCGCCTACATTGAAGGAAAGCGGGGCGAAACCAAAACAATTGTAGACCAGATTGTGAACGCCAAAAAAAACGCCCAGGCGGATGTACTGGCCAAGACGATCTTCGGCAGCGCCGATATAGAGCGGACCAAATATTACACCGTCAAAAACAGCGAACTCTACATCAAAAAAAATTTTGACGGATTCCTTTTCGCCGCGGGCCTTAACTACCTCAAAGCTTTTCTGCTGGATCATTTCAAAAAGGACATTCGGGAACTCTGCGACCTCCTTTTGATCCGGGGACAGTGGACTAACATTGTCCTTTCCCAGCAAATGTCCGACTGCTTCCACCGGGTCATGGGCCTTTCCGATGAACTTATCGCCTTTGACGAAACCCTTTCGGATAACGGCGAAAACGGCTCCCGCCTCAAGGCTTCGATAATAAAGGCCGACCGGGACAAAAGCCAGGCCCGTTATGTAAGCCTGATCCTCAAAACCGCCAACGAAAACGCCCAGGCCCTGATCAATACCGCCGCCCAGGCCCTGATCGGAATAGGAAAAAACATGAAAACCCTTCTGGATGATTATCAGAAGGCTTCGCGGGAACTTATCCTGAACTGGAAAGAACTGGAGGGGGCTTCCGAAATACCCCTGGCCCAGCGGATGGCGGATACCTACAAAAAAATCTATTATTTTATTCAATTGATGCAGATTCTGTCGAAAGCTCCGGAAGCGTGAGCGGTAATTCCGAATTGCCGGGCGGAGAAATATGGAGTTGTTTTTAGGCCCGAAACTTTGTATGCTTTAAGTTATGAACTTTCTGCGGCGGCCCTTTTTGTACCGCAACGACGGCGTGGTATTTTGGATCATCGGCGCCAATATCCTGGTGTTTCTGGTGGATATTCTGACGGTGCGGTTTTCCGGCCAGCGGCTGCTGGCGCCTTACTTCGCCATGATTCCCGTAACGGTGATCCAGGGCTGGGTCTGGACTTTTATCTCCTATATGTTTCTCCACGATGGTTTCAGCCATATTTTTTTCAATATGTTCGCCCTTTTTATCTTCGGAATCCAGGTGGAACGGCAGATGGGGAGCCGGGAGTTCCTGCTCTTTTATTTGCTTACCGGCATGCTGGCGGGGGTCTTTTCCTTCGTTCTTTATATGGCAACCGGCGCTTATTGGGTTGCCCTTATGGGAGCTTCCGGGGCGATTTTCGCCGTACAGCTTGCCTACGCGGTGTTTTTCCCCGATTCGGTTATCTATATCTGGGGGATCCTCCCTATCCGCGCCCCGGTGATGGTTCTGGGTTTTACCGCCCTGGAGCTCCTGTTTATGCTTGGCCGGCGGGATAATGTGGCCCATGTTACCCACCTAGCGGGCTTCGGCTTTGCCTGGCTCTACTTCCTCCTCCGTTTCCGCATAAACCCCTGGCGGCGGCTCACCGGCCGGGACTGAAGCGGAGGGCCGCATTTGTTTCACCGCGCACTAGACCGGCTAAAGCCGGTCTGCTTTTAGGGAAGTGGGAGCTTTTATTGTGCGCTAGGCGGTGTTACTCTTTTGAATATACAGCCCTTAACGGGCTGCGTTTGTTTCGCCGGTAAAAATTCCGATAATAAGACATGACCTGGTTCCGCTGTTTTTTTGCGGTCCTGCTCCTTCCCGGCCTCCTCCCGCTCTCCGCCCAGGAAGTTTTGCGGGGCGAAGTGTCTATTGAGCTGGAACCGGTGTACGGCGCTTACATCGAAGACGAATACCCGCTGTTACCGGATACCGCCCGCCGCCGGGCCCTGGAAGAGGCGGCCATGTTTTATTCCGCCATGATCTACGGCTGGTCTTTCCATTACGACATTGGGGAAAAAGCCAGGGGCATCGCCGAGGAACTGGAACTTGTCCCGGTGGGAACCATCCCCTTTGGTGATCCGGGGCTCCGGGCCACCGACGCGGAATTCCGGGATATGCGGTTCCGGCTCTGGACGGATTACCGGCTTACCGAAGCCCAGCAGCGCCGGATGCGGATGTGGCGATCCGGGACGATCCGCAGCGCCCAGGCTGTGGGCTACGGCCCCCTGGGGGGCCCGAAACAGGCAAGCGGATGGGCGGCAATCCGCGGGGCGGGGCTTGAAGACGCGGCCAGGGCGGCGATCCGGGCCATGCTCCGGGGCAGCGAGCGGAACCGGCCCAAAGAGGCCGCGGGCTTTATCTGCCTGGCCGGTTTCCCCCGGTATTTTATGGACAGCGGACGCTGGGCCGCCGATGCCCGGTTCCGGGTGGAAATAACGGAAATTATCCCCTTCGCGGCGTATTGACCTGATTGGAAATCCGGGGGTAGGCCGGAAGTCTGTACATGGCGCCTTTGCGCTTGTAGGCGCCCCTGTGCTTACTATTTTCCACTAAAATACTTTGCATTTCCTTATCCTGTGCAGTATAATTGACTTGTTCGATAATAACCGGGTTGTCGAATAAGTCAAATTTTAAAGGGAAGCGTATTTTATGGAAGATTTGCTCTTTGATTATAAATCTCTCGGGGACGATTTGGCTGTTCCAGCGGAAATTATAGAAAAATTTGAGAAAGAGGCTCACCATGAATTTCCGTTTGACAATATGCTGATGGAAATTCACATGTTGCGGGCAATAAAAAATTACGCAAAAATCAACACACCTGTAATGGTTCATGAAAACTAACATATATTTGGATACTACCATTGTAAGCGCGCTATTCGATGAAAGAACTCCTGAACGAATGACTCAGACAAAACAATTTTGGGAACATATTAACGATTACAATGTTTTCATCTCAGAATTAGTTATTAGACTTGTTCAATAACCCGGTTGGTTATTTCACAAGTCTTGCAGTTTTTCAGGCTAAAGCCTTGTAAAACTGCGTTTTTTAATGGAATTTGTTCAGAAACTGAAGTTTCTGAACAACTCTATTGATGAAATCAAGGGAGCTTCTCGATCATTGCAGGATAAAATGTTAGAAAAACTTTTTAATTTTACCGTATTATCCATTACAGATGATGCACAATTTCTTGCGGATGTTTACATCCAAAATGGAATTTTCCCTGAAAAGTATTCGGATGATGCTTTACATACTGCAATAACTTCCACTAATCAACAACCGCGAGGCAGAGCCACGCGGTATGTTGTTCTCATAAGGTATTTATATTCGGGTTTCATACCTTTATAACCGCGGCAGAGCCGCAGGGTATGAAACCCTCAATACGAATCAAATAGGAATACTACTAAGCTGGAATTTTACCCATTTAGTAAAAGTAAAAACACGCCGGATGGTTTCGTTGCTAAATACAATACATAATTACAATCCTGTCGAGATCATTACACCGCCGGAATTATAAATCTTCCACGCCCTGAAGCTCCTCTGCTCCCTTACCTTTGCGCTTTATTACCTGTCCCCTGGAATTGCCGCCGCGCCTGCGCTCCGCCAGAGCAGCGCTGCGGCGCCGTAGCCGCCAAAGACCGAGAGCAGGCGGTCGATGACATTGATCGGAATCCGCGACAGAATCTCGGTGGCGGCGGAGGGCAGGTTTTTGCGGAGCAGGGCCAGCCTAAAAATATCCAGATCGGAATTGGAACTGCCCCCGAAGGGGTTTATCAAAACCGCGGTAAGTCCGCCCAGTATGCTGATGACGATGCACATCACAAAGGACAGCAACAGGAGGACGACCAGGGTGTTCATCAGGGGCCTAAGGCGGTTGTTGAACGGGGCGGTTTCCAATTCGCCTGTTTTGACCGCCGTTCCCGCCCCAAAGCGCAGCTCCGCGGGAAAAAGGCGGATAAAGAGCGCGGTAACCAGGGCCGCCGCCGCGTTGCAGAAGGCGTAGAGGAGATCCGCCCATCCGTAAAAACGCACCATGTTTACGATAGGGTTGGTCAACAGGCCGGTCAGGACGCCGCATAAAGGGCCGCCGTAAAAAGTCATTGCCACGGTAAAAAGGGTGTCCATAAAAAGCGGTATCCCCAGGGCGTCCCGGAAAAAATTCCCCGTAAGGACATTCAAAGCCGCCCCGCCAAGACAGAGCAAGGGCAGCGCCGCGATACGTTTCCAATCCCGCTTTGATTCCGGGCCGGTTTTCATAGGACGATTATAAAGGGAAAAACCTTCTTTATCTATATATTTTTGTGCTATACTGGCTCATGGCCTCCGCCGTTATTTTGCCGGAAGAAATTGATGTCTATTTCCGCCTGCTCTGGCTCTTTGTGCTTATCCTTTCCATTTTTATTCTGCTGCTCTGGTATTTCTATACGGCCGCCCGCAAAGCCGG
>JAISAN010000013.1 GCA_031266635.1 Treponema sp.
GTTTCTTAGGGGTACAATTTCAAACGGATACGGGGATTGCCCCTGCTGCCTGGGCGGTCCCCGTTTTTTATGGAGAAATGGATTTGTTCGGAAACCAACCGGGTTATTGAACAAGTCCAATATCGCTGTTAAGGAGGCATGAAGGTGGAAGGAAGTAAAATCGTATTAACGGGAATATTTGGTATACTGCCGGTATTCGGAATTGTTTTTATGGGCTGCGCCGCCGGGGCGGAAAAGAACAAACCGGAGCAGGAAACTATAATGAGCGGAAGGCCCCTCATAAGCGCCGAACCCGGAGGCGCTGTTTATGCCCTGAACAGTGAGGCCGAAACCATGATCGTGGAAGCCGAATCGCCTGACGGCGGTGAAATAACATACCAATGGTATAAAAATAGCGAAGCAAATGCCGGGGACGGTTCGGCTATAGCCGGTGAAACAGCTCAGGTTTATACGCCGCCTACAGATCTTGTTGGAACTGTTTATTATTCCGTTGTTGTTACCAATACCAGGGAGGGAAAAACAAACAGGGCCAGGACCGCCCTGGCGCCAATTCAGACCCTGGCCTCGGTCCCGGATATTCCGGCGGTCTCCGCGGTTATTACCGTAAATACCGGTACAAGATACCAGTACATCGCCGGATTCGGCGGAATGTCAAACGTATGGGTTTCTCCGAATTTAACTACGAAAGATATAGATACCTTATTCAGCCCGGATGCCCTGGGATACAATATTTTCAGGATTTGTATTTATCCCTATATGGATGAGTTATTCGACGGTACTGAACCGTATGAGCCCGCGGACACAGCCGGTTATACCAATCCCCCGGATACCCACAAGGATTATTATGAACTTGTCAAACGGGCCCGGTCCTACGGGACTATAATTCTGGCAAGCCCCTGGACTTTCCCGGCGGAATGGAAAGACACCGGATCGCGGGGCGGCGGCGGCCATCTTTTGGAAGAATACTACGATGACTATGCGTATTACCTCAGGGATTATGTTAAACGCATGGCGGATAACGGCGCCCCCATTGATATAATTTCTGTCCAGAATGAACCTGATATAGATGTAACCTACGATGGTTCCGACTGGCCGCCGGAAGCCATGTACAACTTTGTCAAAAACTACATCCCCCTTATCAGGGAGGAGATTAAACCGGTAAAAATTATGCCCGGCGAATCCTTCAACTTTAATCGTAATATGTACGAAAGCATATTAAACGACCCCGAAGCGGTAAAAAACATTGATATTGCCGGTGGGCATATTTATGGCGGCGGTTTGACGCGGTATGACAACGCCATTGATAAGGGGAAGGAAGTGTGGATGACCGAGCATTTACTCAACACCTCAGGCAACTACGACTACGATTCAACCTGGCCGGCGGTATGGGCATTCGCGAAAGATATACACAACAGTATGGCGCTTGCCCACTTTAACGCCTATATCTGGTGGCACGCGAAACGTTTTTACAGCATGGTTGGCGACGGTTCATATAATACCGTAGAAGGGGAAGTCCTGCCCCGGGGTTACGTCATGTCCCATTACGCCAAATACGCTACCGGGAAAACACGGGTTGCCGCCGCGGCCGCCGGGGCTTCCGCCGCCAGCGTATATGTAACGGCCTACGAATCCGATACCGATATAAGCCTTGTTATATTCAACGAGAGTAATACCGACGCGGGTTATGTGCGGATAGATCTGCCCGTGGCGGTAAGAAGCGCTAACGGCGTAAAAACATCTGAGGCTGCGGGTAATATGCGGCCCGAAATTATCAGACTCAGCGCGGACAAGAAGTCGGGTACGGTAGCTGTGCCGCCGGCCGCCATTCTTTCAGTCAAATTTACAAAATAGAAGCTTAAAAATGACAGATGAACGGACGCCGCTTGCCCCGCGTCCGTTTATTCGTGTCCGGCATGGGGGTAATCCGGCGGCGTAAAACACCGGCGGGCAGGCTTTTCCGGGGGTTCAGCCAGGGTTTTCCGGCCAAAATCCCGGTTTTAAGGCAACTTTTTCAAAAATTTCAGTTTTTGGGAAAGTTGCTTTCATTTGAAATTTTTATATACTTTACATAAAACCAATAATCGGTTAAAATAAATATACTGGTTCCAAAATCCGGGAAACTGGAATTATGCGGCGACAAAAAACAAGGTTCCAGGGGGTGATTTATAAATTTTCAAACACGGGTCGTGAAAAACAGCCCTAATTAAGGGAAAAACCGGGGTTTTAGCCGGTTTTCCGGGGTCTTGTTCGTCGGTCCGGATCTTCGTGTTAACCATATTTTGAAGAATTTGCTCAGAAACGGCATTTTTCGGACAAGTGCCGGTAAAAACAGCAAAATGCGGAGCATTTTGCGGGAGGTATCTCAGAGTTAAGCGGGTTTTGAACACATCCAATGTCTTGAAAAACAGAGATGTGCGATGTTTTGCCGCCGGGGAAAAAAGGAGCCGCCGTGCCGGAACAAATTTTTCATAGTAATGTATCCCTGTCGCAAGGGAACCAGACCTATCTGGAGCGGCCCCAAATAAACCGTCTCCTGGAAGCGGCGATACAAAACCCGGTAGTTGTTGTTAATGCCGGCGCGGGTTATGGAAAAACACACGCCGTTTATTCCTTTGTCCGTACCTGCAGCGCCCTGATCAGTTGGATACAGCTTTCCGAGCGGGATAATATCAGCGAGCGGTTCTGGGAAAATTTTATCTCCGGGGTTACTCTGGTTAATCCCAAGGCCGCGTCCAAGCTGGCGGTAATCGCGTTTCCTGAAACGGAACGGCAGTTTAACCGGTATCTGAATGTTCCCGAAGTGGAGACGGAGCGGGAAAAAAGATATATCTTCGTGTACGATGATTTTCACCTCATCCAGAACAAGGCGGTTCTGCGCTTTATAGAACGCTCCATCACCTCACCCTTCTCCAATATCACCTCCATCCTCATATCCCGGATCGAACCGCCCCTTAATCTTATACGGCTCATCTCCCGGGGGCTGCTGGGGAGGATTACCCAGGAGGAACTCCGGTTTAGCCAGGAGGAAATGCTTGAGTATTTCCGTATCCAGAATATCACCCCCGCGCCGCAGGCGGTTTCATCAATATATCATGATACCGAGGGCTGGGCCTTCGCCATACATCTGGCGGGTCTGTCCCTGAAAAACGCTCCCCCCGGTACGGACTACGCCCCCCAGTCCATGCGGGCGAATATATTCCTTCTGATAGAAAGCGAAATTATGTCGGCCATATCAGCGGATTTACAGAAATTCCTCATCAAGTTGTCCCTTATCGATCAACTGGTACCGGAACTGCTTCAGGAGATCGCCGATCCGGCAAAACAGGATGCCTTAATCAAAGAAATGGAACAGATCAGTTCTTTTATCCGGTTTGATACGTATCTGAACGCCTACCGGATCCACCACCTGATGCTGGAATATTTAAACGGCAGACAAAAAGAGCTTCCCGAATCGGAGAAACGGGAAGTTTACAAAAAGGCCGCCGAATGGTGCGCCAAAAACAACCAAAAACTGGACGCCATTAGTTATTGTGAAAAAGCGGGAGACTACAGCCAGGTAATCGCCATAAGCTATACCCTGCCCCTGGTTATGCCGAACCGGACCGCCCAGATGTTCATGGAAGTCCTGAACCGGGCGCCGCCGGAAATATACGAACAGATCGTGTACCTCCATGTGCTTCGTATCCGGGTTTATCTCGTCCTTGAAATGTTTGAAAAGGCGGAAGAGGTGATAGCTTTTGTTATCAAGAAGCTGGAAGCCCAGCCGCCATTTCCTGGCAGCAACCGGATTCTGGCGAGCTGTTACAATAACCGGGGATTTATCGGCGGCCTCACCAGCGCGTATACCGGGGATTATGACTATGTCCGTTATTTTGAACGGGCCCGGCAGTATTATGAACAAAACCGCTATGAAATAAAACCGCCGCTGTCGGTGATTTCCCTGACTTCCTACATCTGCCGGCCAAACAGCGGGGAAAAGGGAGAAATGGAACGGTACATACAGGCTATTTCCAAAGGAATTCCCCATGTTTCGGTTTCCATGGGGGGATGCGCTATGGGGATGGACGATCTGGCCTGGGGGGAGCTGGCGTTTTTTAAGGGAGACCTGTCCAGGGCGGAACAAATGTCCCTGCGCGCCCTCCAAAAAGCCCGGCAGAATGATCAGTACGAGATCGAAAACCGCGCCCTCTTTTATCTTATGCGGGTTAATCTTGGCCGCGGGAATAATGAGGTCATTCAGGACCTTTTAAAGCAGCTGGAAGCCCAACTGGAAACCTTGCAGTATCCAAACCGTTTTACCTACTACGATATTGTTACCGGCTGGTTCTACTCTCAAACCGGACAGCCGGACAAACTTGCTCCCTGGCTGAGGAATGATTTTGAAGAAAGCGATCTGAATTCTATGGTCCACGGTCTGGAAATTTTGATAAAGGCAAAATGCCATTTTTCCGAAAAACGGTACCCCGCGGCCCTGGCGGTTCTGGAAAGCCGGGAAGAACAGAACAGCCTCTGGTCCCCGGTGCTGGAAAAAATCGAAATAAACGCCCTGGCGGCGGTATGCCATTACCAGCTCCGGGACAAGGCCGGCGCTTTTGCCGCCCTGGAAACAGCCTATCGCCTGGCCTGCCCCAATGCTTTTTATATGCCCTTTATGGAGCTGGGCAAGGACATGCGGGCCCTGGCGGAGGCGGCCTTGAAGGATAAAACAACCGCCGTTCCTCAGGTTTGGCTGGAAACAATCCGCCGGAACGCTTCGAATTACGCAAAAAAACTGTTTTTGGTGGCGGAAACATACCGAAGCTCTGAACAAACCTGGAACGATATGGACACAAACGTATCCCTTTCCCCGCGGGAGAAAGAAGTACTCACCGGCCTTTCCCAGGGGCTCACCCGGGAAGAAATCGCGGGGCTCTCTTCCATATCGGTAAACACGGTCAAAAGCATTATCCGCAGTATCTACAATAAATTGGGGGCGGTTAACCGGGCCAATGCGGTACGGATCGCCACATCTCTGGGCCTGGTGTGATGGCCCGGAAGACGGATGTGAAAAAGGCGGCGGAAAATATACGGAAAAAATATTTTCCCCTTACCAGGGATCGGCCGTTTTTGGACCGGCCCCGGGTACACAAGCTCTTCGAAGCGGCCATTCAAAACGCCGTGATTATGGTAACCGCCGGGGCGGGGTACGGCAAAACCCAGGCGGTGAATTCTTTTTTGTCCCATTATAATGCGGATACCATCTGGGTTCAGCTTTCCGAAGAAGACAACCTGGGCTGGCGTTTCTGGGAACATTACACAGGGGCCATTGCCCAGATCCGGGAGGATACGGGAACGCAGATTGCCGAACTGGGGTTTCCTGAAACGCTCCGGCATTTTGACCGGTATATGACGCTGCTTTATGAAAAAAACCAGCCCCGGAAAAAATATGTTACCGTCTTTGACGACTTTGATCATATCCATGAACCCCTGCTCCTCTCCTTTTTTAATCGTATTCTAACCGTTCCCCTGTTTAACGCCTCCATTATCCTGATTTCCCGGACCGAGCCGGCCTTGAACAGGATTTCCATGCTTTCCCGGGGGATTTTGGCGGAAATTACCATAGACGAACTCCGGTTCAGTCAGGAGGAGATAGACCGTTATTTTCAGATGCAGCATATTTCCCTTGACCCGGAGGAGCTGGCCCGGATTCACCATGACACCGAAGGCTGGGCCCTGGCGGTTGATATTATCGCCCAGGACCTTAACCGGGAGGGCAAAAAAAACTACACCCCCTTTTTTGCCGGCTCGTTCAAAAAAATCGAGGATACTCTTTTTGCGTCCATGGGGAAAAAGCAGCAGCTATTCCTTATCAAACTCAGCCTTGTTGATTATTGGCCCCTGGAACTTCTGGAGCAACTGCCTGATGAGCAGCAGTATATCGCGGAAATAGACCGGCTGAATTCCTTTATCCGTTATGACAGCTTCCTTCAGGGCTACCGGATTCATCACCTGTTTATGGATTTTTTGCGGGAAAAACAGGGGGAACTTTCCCGGGAAGAAATCCGGGATGTTTACCGCCGGGCCGCCGAATGGTGCCTTAAAAACAAACTCAAGCTGGACGCCGCGGTCAACTATGAACGGGCCGGGGATTATCAGGGGCTTCTTGAGGTGATCAATACCTTTCCCCGGATTCCGTCCATCCGGATCGCGTCCTTTCTTCTTGAAATTATCGACCGGATGAGTTCCGCCCAATCCACATCCCTTGAAGAGGAAGAAAAAGAGAGTTTCTTTTTTTTACAGTATATCACCCGGGCCCGGCTGTTGATTTGCCTGGGCCATTTTGATGAATCCTCCGAAGCGTCCTGGAAAGCTGTCAACCAGTTTGAGAGCCTGCCGCCAGGCCCCCGGCGTTCACGGGCCCTTGCGGCGGCTTACAATAACCTGGGAACGCTGATGCTTTTTACCTGCCGGTCTACCAAAAAGTATGACTGCGGCCTTTATTTTGAGCGGGGGTATCATTATTACCAGGAAAACCCCGTTACCGTCTGGAAACAGCCAAACCAGACTAGTCTCAATTCCTATCTCATCCAGGTGGGCTACCCCGCGGGGCCGGGGGAAATAAAACAGGCGGTGGAGATCATGGGCATCGGTATGTCCTACGCATCCGCCTCCATGAACGGCTATCTTTACGGTGTCAGCAGCCTGTCCTGGGCGGAGCTGGCTTATTACCAGTGGAATTTGCCGAGGGCGGAAAAGTTCGCCCGCCAGGCGGTCCATAAGGCCCGGGAAAAAAAGCAATACGAAATAGAAAATCGCGGCCTTTTTTACCTTATACGGATATATGTCCATACCGGTAATCTCCCGGAAATTCTGGAAGTACAGCGCCAGCTTGAGGCACAGCTTGAAATTTCCGAATACAACAACCGTTATACCCTCCACGATGTCGGTATGGGACGGTTTTACGCCCATCTTGGGATAACCGAAAAAATCGCCCCCTGGCTCCGTAACGAATATGAGGAGGGGGAATTAAACATCCGGTTCCACAATTATGATTTTCTGGTAAGGGCATGGTGCTTTTTCGCCGAAGAAGACTATGCCGCGGTTTTAGGGATCCTGGGACAGAAGGAAATCCGGCAGGACCTGGAGACTTTTGTCCTGGGAAAACTGGAAATAACCATACTTGAGGCGGTAACCCGGTATCATCTGGGGGAAGAGGACGAAGCCGTCAGGATCATGGAATACGCCTGGGAAATAGCCGCTCCCAATTTTCTGGATATGCCCTTTATTGAATTGGGGGAACATGTGCGGCTCCTCGGGGGGGCTGCCCTTGCCCGGAGAGGATGCCGGATTCCCCGGCCCTGGCTGGAAAATATCCGTAACCGGGCTTCGGCCTACAGTAAAAAGCTCTTCTCGATACGGGAACAATACCAGCAGGAAGAGCAAGAAAAGGAAAAAATGCCGGTATACCTGAATTCCCGGGAACGGAGTGTTTTGGCCGGCCTTGCCCAGGGGCTCAGGCGGGAGGACATCGCCGGGAAAACCGGTCTTTCCCTCAATACGGTAAGAACGGTAATCAGTACCGTATACGGCAAACTGGGAGCGGTAAACCGGGCCGATGCCATCCGTATCGCCCTCACTATGGGAATTTTGAAAAATTAAGGCTGTTCCATCAGACCTTTGGTCTGCACCAACCGGGTTTTGGAACAACCTCAATCGGCCATAAGAACGGCGGCTTTTCCCTGATACTGGTAGGCCAGGGCCCGGAAACCGTTTCGTCTAAGGTCTCCCAGGCGGATAAACCGGGAAGGTTTTTTCCGGTCAAACCGTTCCGCTTCCGAGGAGGGGAAGGCCGCAAGGACGATGCCGCCCGGCCGCAGCAGGGCGGATAATCCTTCCCAGGAGGCGGAGTTTTCGTCAACCCGGGGAACCGGTTCGGGGAAGGCGGCGATGAAACCAAAGCCCTCCGGGGATTCTCCTGAACCCGGCAGTTCCGCCGCGGTTTGCAGTTTTTCCCGGTCAAAAGACACTGCGGGTATGACAGCCGGTTCCGGCATAAACCCGCGTGTTCCCGCCGGCCCCCTGTTTTTCAGCACAGCCCGGAGATTATGCCGGGCCGCTTCCAGGGAGAGAATATTTCTGCCCGATAATACCCATTGGGTCAGCGGGCGGCCGGAATTGTCCCCGCCCTGTTCCAGGACGGTAAAAAACCAGGCCGCAAACCAGCCCTGTTCCGGCTCGTGGACAAGAACCGGCGTTCCGGGGGCGATACGGGCGGCAAGGCCCAGACGGCGCGCCAGTTTTACCGCCGTTTCCACCGCTTCGCCGGGCCGGTCAAAACCAGGGGCCCCGTGGATTGTGTCTATATGCAGGGGAATACCGTTAAGGTCATAATCGAGCTCGTGCCTCCGGTAAAAGGGGTTGGAAGCCAGAAAATCATCCCCCATTTGTACCGGTCCGGTACGGCGGGACGTTTCAGTTCCTTCGGGGCCTTCGGTTCCGCCGCGGGCATATACAAAAACGATATGCTCAGAACCGGCTTCTTCCCGGAGAATCATCCCCCCGGCCTGGCTGATCCGGGAACGGAAAAAATCCTCCAGCGTATGGACTACCACCAGCAGAACCTTTCCCCCGCTGTCAAGAAGGCCCAGGGAACGGGCGATAAAATCTTCCAGTACCGGTTTTCCCGCCTTTGCGGGGATGTTGGAGAGGATCAGATCCCAGGCGGCCCCCGGAGGACCCGAAAGGAGGGCTTCGGTATGGGCTTCCAAAACAACGGGGGGAATACCGTTGATTTGAGCGTTGTACCCGGTAAAGACCCGGGCCAGTTCGTCCCGGTCCTGGGCGCGGACCCGGAGATCCGGCGCGGCGGGCAGGGCCAGCGCGGCGGCGCAGACGCCGATTATTCCGGCGCCGCATCCGCAGTCCAGTATCCGCCGGGGCGGGGAACAGCCCGCGGTCCGGTCCGCGTCCCAGGTCCGGGAGAGCGCTTTAAGCAGAAGCTGGGAGCCCCGGTCCACGCCGGAGGAGCTAAAAAGCCCCTGGGAAAGGGCAAAACGGAAACTCATCCCCCGGAACTTGAAGGGGATTTCTTTGTTTGTATAAATTGCGACGGTTTTAGCTGTTGACCCGTTCAACGTATTCGTTGGTTTCGGTGTTCACCAGAATCTTTTCACCCTGTTTGATAAAAAGGGGAACCCGCACCGTAAGCCCTGTTTCGGTTACAATGGGTTTGGTAGCGCCGGAAACAGTATCGCCCTTGACGTAGTTCTCGGATTCCGCCACGATAAACGTTACTTTGTAGGGTATTTTAATATCAATAACCTTAGCTTCCCAGATGGTCAGTTCGTAGGAGTCCCCATCCTTGAGATAATATTTTTTATCCGCCATTTCGGCAATGGGCACCTCATACTGATCATAGGACTCGGTATCCATAAAGTGGTAGTTGTCCTGATCCGCATACTGGTACTGGCAGGTATGGGTGTCTACCTGGGCGTCTTCCACTTCCTGCTGAGTCGGAATGGTCATGGTTAACACGGAACCATCCCTGATACTCTTCATTTTTATCCGGGCAATGGCGGTTCCCTTTCCGGGATTATGAAATTCCCGTTCCACCACCAGATAAGGCTGACCTTTCTGAAGCAAACAGCTTCCTTTGACAATATCGCCGCCGCGAATCATGATTCCCTCTCTCTTTTATACGCAGCGGGGTCTAATACCCCGCCTTCAGGGCGCTTGGAATTGGTAACACCAACAAAAAATGGTACAGACTGGTTTGCCGGGCAAAATCACCGTTAATTTCCCTGCGGAACGAACCTCGCAAACAATTCACCCCTTACAAGATACCGCAAACGACGCAACACTTACAAGATACCGCCGAAGCTCCGGTTCGCGCTCTGCGGCGGGGTAGTTCATTCCGCGGCCAGGGACAATTTTTTTGCGTAGTCCGAAGCATCCTGGCAGACCGTTTCCAGCCACGCGCGGGGGATACGCCCTGTTTTTCCCCCTAATAATTCTTCCGCCAGGGCCCGCATATCCTTCCCCATTTCCGTAAAAGGCATATAGAGGGCATTGGGAAGGGCCAGGGTATAGGCCGTTTCCAGCGCGGCAAACGCGCCTTCCCTGTCCTGGAGCCGGTAATGGCACAGGGCTTCCAGAATCTTGATTTCGATTGTCCCCATCACAAAGTCGCCGGCGCCGTATTTGTACTTCCGGTCTTCCAGAGCGGCCAGGGCCGCGGGGTAGCGTTTTTCGGCAAAATGATTTTTTGCCTTGACCAGAATTTCCAGGCCGTGGAACATGGTGTTGAGATCGCTTTCCTCAAAATCATCTTTCAGCCAGGGAACCAGTTTTTCCGGCCGGCCGATCTGGATATAGTACCATCCGGTTATAATATCGTAGTAAATAAAACGGTTAATATAGTTGACTTTGTCGAGCTGGGCTTCCATCTGTTTGAACAAGTCCTGAATTCTTTCATAATTCCCCTGTACCAGGCTGATCCGTAGCAGAAAAAAGAGGGCGCGGTTTTCAATTTCGTATTGTTCCGCATCCCGGGCCTTGCGGATCGCCTGCAGGGAAAACTGTTCCGCCCCGGACACATCCCCCTTAAACAGGCAAAACTCCGCCCGGGCCAGATCATCCATACCCCAGCCGCAGCCTCCCAGTGCCCGGGAATAGGGAGCCGTCTCGGCAATAGCATCAATAAACCGGTTTATTTCTTCTTTTTCCGGGCTGTATACCCGGCAAATATAGGACCCAAGATTCATCACCGATACCGGAGGTTCAATAACATAACCGCCGGTCAGCCCGGCATGGTGGGCGGCCTGTTTGATAAGGTCAACAAAATAGTAATCCTTGGAATGGGTACTGTTAAGGATGCCAATAAAACCCAGATTGGCGTAGGACGCCATCAGGAGCCGGTGGAGTTCGGGGGAAAGCGGCAGGGCTTCCGTCCGGGAGATAAGTTCCTTTAATTCCCGTTCACACTGATCAAACATGCTCAGGCTTACCAGCGTCCGGGCCCGGATTATATAGAGGGGGGAATTTTGTGTATAAACCTCCTGGGGAATACGATCCAGCAGTTTCAGGATAAACCAGGCAAAATGCCCCGGCAATACCATAGGAAGGGTATAGGTAATGGTGATTATCCGCGCGTAGTCCTCCGCCTTTTCGTAATAGTTAATGGCGTCCATCTTCTGGTCGTGCTGGATACACCATTCGGCGGCCTTCTGGTAAACTTCCCGCTTCTCCGCTTCGGAAAGCTCTTCCTGTTTGCCGTTTAAATATTCCAGAAGCAGATGATGTATCCGGTACGCGTTGAGGTAGGTATCAAGCCGGATAAAGGAACTGAGCCGTTCCATCTCCTCGAACAGCGGTTTCTGCCCGGCGATTTCCCGGATCAAATCCACCGCCAGATGTTCAACAAGGGATAGTTTGATGAGAAATTTCCGCAGATCCGCCGATATAACCGCTAGAATTTCGCTGTCTATCAGCTTGAAGATATTTGACCGCATTGCCTGGGATACATACCCTGTTCCGGGGGGAGCGTTTTTCAGGGACAGCCCCGCCAGATGTATGGCAAAGGCCCAGCCTTCAGTATCATGGTATATAGACGAGATCGCCTGGGGAGAAGGTTTGATATTCTGGATCTGGAGATATTTAACCATTTCTTCCCGGCTAAACCGGAGATCCTCTTCGGTAATTTTTCCCAAAAGCCCCCTGGAAAGGAGTTTTACCATATTAAAGGACGGTTCAGTCCGGGATATGAGGATGGATGTAACCGTGGGGAACGGAGCGGTGATGGAACGTTCTATAAACCGCAGCACCGCCTTGTTATGTATAAGATGAAAATCATCAAAAACGAAGATGATTTTTGTATCCGCGGTTATTACCGCCCGGGGGATACTTACATACCGCTCAAATTGACGTTCTGTTTCCGGGAAGTCAATTTTTCTTAGGGTGAGAGCGGCTTTTTTGTCGATCAGAGCGACCCCGGCGATAAAATTTTCCCAGAACCGCTCGCTGATATTGTCCCGTTCGGAAAGCTGTATCCAACTGGTTTGGGCAGTGTATTTACGGACAAAAGAATAAACCGCCTGGGTTTTCCCGTATCCCGCGCCGGCCATGACCACGACCACCGGGTTTTTCACCATTTCTTTCAGGAGATGATCTATATGGGGACGTTCCAGGTAGATCTGGTTTCCCGGCGGCAGAGGGGCATTGCTTTGAAAATGCTGTTCCGGCATTTTTGTTCTCCTTAAAACCCAAACGGACAGCAGTAAATTCTAAAATGGCGGCTATGGTATTACGAACGCACGGCATATTGCTTTCTTTAGAAAATTTGTATTATTTTATAATATAATTTGACGCTGCGGGTCTGTCAATAGAAAGGAGGAGGAACCCGGCCCTGTAGGCCTCCGCACCGGTAAATTATGGATGTTTTTCTTCAAAAATTTCAAATATTTTGAGAAAATCCTTGGGTTTTTCCTCCTTTTGTGATAAGCTGGAGTTTGAAGCCTTAGATCCTTGTTAATACAAGCCCCCAATTGGCTCATGAGGAAAATCAGGTCCCCAGAGGACGGAGCTTGAGGATGGGGAGGGTAAAAGTGCGATCAGGATACCCAAAGAATTGTCAGAATGTGAGCCTAAAGGGTTTACGAACAAAAACTTTAGGGAGGTTTAAATGAAAAATATTACCGGTAGAGGTTCTTTCAAAACTGAAGTTTTGAAAGAACAGCCGTTTGAAAATACATATTTCGCAGTCTGCGAATCAAAGGTTCGTTGGCGCGAAACTGCAAGAGCCGGCGCATCGGACCGCAGGTTCGCACCGGCCGGGTTTTGCAAGAGGTCCGGTATAATGATATTTTTGCTGGTAGTAAATTTTGCTTTTGTTTATGCTCAAGAAACAGGAAGAAGATATTGTCTTCAAATAGACCCGGCGATGTTAGTTGCTGATATTTTTATGGGGACTATTAGTCAGGAAAATTATTCTTATTCATTAAGCGCTGAGTTCCAATACGCAATAAATAATTATTGGAATGTAATTGTGCGCCCAAATTTTTTTGCAACAAATTCATTGACAGAGTTGGACCGCCTCATTCGTTTTTATAATGGTGCATATAAATATAATATAAATAATGAAATTGGAGGAACAAATATAATATTTACTATAATGCCTGGTATTCTTTTTCGGCCTTTCGGTACGGGATTAAAAGGTATGTATATAGGCCTGTATCCCAACATTGGCTGGGAGAATAAAAAATATGAATATGAAGATTTGAATATTGTCAATATTAACGACAATTTTTTGATAGCTGGCGTTGGTATTGAGGCCGGATATGAATGGATATTTAGGAACGGATTTTGTATAACTGTTGGTGGAGGGCTGGAACGAAACTGGGGCATTGAATCTGAAAAAAATAAAGGGAAATATAGAGACCCCAAAAATTTATATAATATACGGATTATTGGTTTCTTGGGTTACTCTTTTTAATGAAAAGCACCATGAATGGCGCGTTTGTTCTTGAAAGCAGTTCATAACGGCGTGAGGAGGGCGATCTTACAATCCGGTTTCCCGCCATTTTTTTATCCGGTCATAGGCGCTGTTGATCCGGGCGGATTTTTCCGTGGCTTTTTTAAAGTTCCCCGGATGGCCGGCGTGGCGGTCGGGGTGGTGAATTTTCAGCAGTTTTTTGTAGGCGGTTTTACAGTCCTCCGCGGACGCGCCGAAGGGCAGCCCCAGTTCGGCAAAATCAGGCCCCAGGGATTCGGGAATACCGGGCTCCGCGGCCTCCCTGTTTTTGCCGTCCCGGCGGGACCCGTTCCGGGCTTGTTCCCGGTTCCCCGCAGAGCCCCCGCCTGAAGCCCGCTCCGTTCCCGCCGGTTGACCGCCCAGATAATCGTTCAACTCTTCGTATGCCGCGTCCAGATCGGGGTCCCGGGAAAACCGCTGCCGGGAACCGCCGCCGAAAATACGCTTGTCCTCATCATTGAGGTAACTTTTGATCACATCGCCCAGGCGGTCGAAAATACCCATACCCTTACTATACCCCGGAATGGGAACCGTGGAAAGGAAGAAGCGGTCAAAGGCATGGTTTCTTCAGGAGCCGTTTTTTCGGACCCTGGGCCTGCATACCGGGAATTGAACAAGCGGGCCCTAAGCGGTATAGTGGTATCCAATGAACCTGGAAGCCTTTATCCTTGGCTGCGGCGGTATGATGCCCCTGCCAAACCGGCATCTGACATCGGTTCTGCTCCGGCGGGAAGGCGAAATTTTTCTCTTTGACGGCGGGGAAGGAACCCAGGTGTCCATGCGCCGGCTTAACCTGCGGTGGAAAAAAATATCCGCCATATTTATCAGTCACACCCACGCGGATCACGTAACCGGAATACCCGGCCTGCTCATGCTTTCATCCCAGGTGGACCGGGACGATCCGCTCTACATTATCGGCCCTCCCCGGATTGGCGAATACATCGAAACCAGCCGCCGGGTGCTGGATATGTATATCAATTACGAGATTGTGATAAAAGAAATCACCGGACCGGGGATCGTTTATGAGGGGGAGGGCTACCATGTCCGGGCCTTTCCCCTGCGGCACACCAAGCCCTGCTACGGGTACGCCTTCGAGGAAGACCGGCGGCCCGGTGAATTCCACCCCGAAAAAGCGGAAGCCCTGGGGGTGCCCCGGGGCCCCCTCTGGTCCCGGCTTCAGTCCGGGGAAACGGTACAGGCGGCGGACGGCCGGGATGTCCGGCCCGAAGAAGTGCTGGGCTGCCCCCGGTTGGGGCGGAAATTTTCCTTTGTTACCGACACCTTGGCCTTCCCGGACATTGCCGCCGAAGTCGAAGGCTCCGATCTGTTTGTCTGCGAGGGGATGTTTGAGCGGGAGCTGGAGGAAAGCGCCCGGGAAAAAAAACACATGACCGCCGAACAGGCCGCCCGGCTTGCCCTGGCCGCCCGGGTAAAGAAGCTGGCCCTGATCCACTACAGCCCCCGGTACACCGAATTTAATCTGAAACAGCTTTTGAAGGAAGCCCAGGCCATATTCCCCGAAACAGCCCTTTCCCGGGACCGGGCGGTTTTTCCCATCGAATATGAGGATTAGGGCGCATCGAAGCGGAATTCCGCGTTAGCCTTGCGGAAACCGCTCTTTTTTGCTATAAAGAGACGATTTCAAAATAGCGGATTTTGGGAAAATAACCTTAGATTTATGGAAAAAACGGGCTTTGGACCGCTTTTTCAGGAGCCTTTCACAAAACCAACCGGGTTTGTGAAAGGCTCGAAATTTTCATTTTTCAAGGAGCCGGCGCCTCATGATTGAAGTACAGGGTCTTACCAAACGGTACGGTACGGTGGAAGCGGTAAAGGATGTATCCTTTTCTGTTGGTACGGAGCAGGTTCTGGGATTCCTCGGCCCCAACGGGGCGGGAAAGACCACTATCATGAAGATCCTCACGGGCTATCATTTCCCCTCGGAGGGAAGTGTCCTGGTGGACGGTATATCCGTTCAGGAGGAACCTGTGGAGGTGAAAAAACGGATCGGGTATCTCCCGGAAAGCGTCCCCCTGTACGGGGACCTGACGGTGGATGAGTACCTGAATTTTGTTGCCGATGCCCGGCTTATTCCCGGAACGGAGCGGGAGAAGGCCATTGAAAACAGCGTCGATGCCTGCGGTCTGCGTTCGTACCGTTCCAAACGGATAGAAAACCTCTCCAAGGGTTACAAGCAGCGGACCGGCCTTGCCCAGGCCATCCTCCATGATCCCGCTATTCTCATTCTGGATGAACCTACCTCGGGGCTGGACCCCAACCAGATCATTGAAATCCGTTCCCTCATCAAAGAGCTGGGAAAACGGAAAACCGTTATCCTTTCAACCCACATTCTCCAGGAAGTGGAGGCGGTTTGTTCCCAGGTGTTGATCCTCAACGAAGGCCGGATCGCGGCCCAGGGAAACCCGGAGGAAATTGCCGGAACCATGAAGGGCGGCGATACCTGGGAACTTCTGTTGAAAGGCGCGGACGCCGCCGCGGTGCGGGATAAGCTCCCCCGGATTGGGGGGGAATTGACCATTGGAGCGGTAAGCGTCCGGGACGAGGGCCTGACGGCGGCGAACCTTTTCATCCCCGGCCGGGGGGATGAAAGCCGGGACGGCGAGCGGATTTTTGACTGGGCTGTTGCCGAAGGTCTTAAAATCCTCAGCATGACCCGAAAAAAACTCAGCCTGGAAGATATTTTTGTAAAACTAACCAGTGAAGAACGGGCGGGTAAAACCCTCCCCGGTGAAGGAGCGTCCTTATGAACATACTGCCCAAACGGGCTCTTGCCCTGGCAAAAAAGGAGATCTATTCCTACGGGAATTCCCCGGCCTTTTACGGGGTAGCCGTATTTTTTCTCCTTTTTTGTGCGATAGGTTTTTTTTATTTTCAACAATTTTTTACGATGGACAGCGCTACCCTGCGGCCCTATTTTGGCGGTTTTCCCATGGTCTTTATTTTGGTAATCCCGGTGATCACCATGAAAAGCTGGGCGGAAGAACGGAAGCTGGGGAGCGTGGAGCTGCTTTTAACCATGCCTTTTTCCGAATGGGATCTGGTATTGGGAAAATTTCTTTCTACCCTGGCGGTATTGGGGGCCATACTGGTATTAACCATTCCCCTGCCCCTGAGCCTCCTGCCCCTGGGGCGCTTTGACGGCGGGGTTATCGTCTGCGAATATATCGGCGTCCTCCTTTTGGGCGCTTCCGCCACTGCCCTGGGGCTCCTGCTTTCATCCTTATCCAAAAATCAGGCCGGCGCTTTTCTGGGGAGCGCGGTGGTACTTCTGGCGGTGATGTTGATCAATCAGCTAACGGTTATGTTTGATTTTCCCCAATGGCTGTCCGAGGGAATCAACTTTATTTCCCTGGGTTTCCATTTCGAAAGTTTTTCCAAGGGCCTTATCGACAGCCGGGATCTGGCGTTTTTTATTCTTTCCACCGTCTTGTTTTTATTTCTCAATACCCGGGTTCTTATTTACCGGAAATGGAGGTAGGGGATGACGAAAAAACAAGTTACGATCCTGACCTTTTTATCTATTGCCGCGCTGGTACTGGGGTTCATGGTGAGCCGCCGTCTCTGGTTCCGTCTGGATTTAACCAGGAACAAGGCGTATACCATATCCCCGGTTTCCCGGTCCCTGTACGCGGAAATTCCCGATCAGGTACGGCTTACCTACTATGTTTCGGACAAGCTGGCTTCGATTCATCCTATGCCCGGAGAAGTAAGCGATTTGCTCCGGGAATATGCCGCGTATTCCCACGGGAAGATACGGCTTACCGTGCGGGACCCCGCCAAGGCGAATCTGGCGGATCAGGTGGAGCGGCTGGGTATTTTGCCCCAGCAGATCCAGACGGTAGATAAGGATCAGGCCAGTGTAACGACGGTTTATACCGGTATACTTATTGAATATCTGGAAAAAATTGATGTCCTGCCGGTGGTTTTTTCGCTGGATACCCTGGAATACGATCTTACTTCCCGGATCAGAACCTTGATACGGGGAACCGACCGGCAGTTGGGAATTATTATGGGGGACAGTTACCGGCAATGGAACGAGGATTTTGGGCTCCTGAATCAGTTTTTTACGCAGTCCGGTTATCAGATCCGCCTGATTGTCCCCGGAGAAGCCATTGCCGATACCCTGCCGGTGCTTCTGGTGCTGGGAGGAATGGAAGATTTTGATAATTGGGCGCTGTACCGGATTGACCGGTATATTCAGTGCGGCGGGAAAGTCTTTTTCGCCCTGGAAGGGGTGTATGTTGATTCAAAAGGAAGTCTGGAAGCCAGGGTGATAGAAGATCAGGGGCTTTTGGAAATGGTCGCCGCCTATGGGGCCAAAGTAAAACCGGAGCTTGCCCTGGATCGATCCGCCTTAACCCTGCAGTATCAGATCCGGACGCCCACCGGGAGTCAGTACCGGATATCCCGCTATCCCCACTGGATTGGAATTCTTGGGGAAAATGGCAACAGTGAACATCCGGTCAGCGCCCGTTTCAGCGGCATGGACCTGTTCTGGCCGAGTCCTTTGGAACTGAATACCCCCGAAGCGGTGGAAGGGGTCCCCCTCTTTACCACCACCGGCGAAGCCTGGAGTATGACGAATAACTTTTCCACCAATCCCGATGTGGCCTATCTGTTTGAGCAGGAAGCTGCGGAAACCAAGGGGCAAAAGATCATGGCCGCCGCCTTGTCGGGAATTTTTCCCAGTTGGTTTGCCGGAGCCGTCAAGCCGGTCCGGGGTAATTCGGAAGAGGAACTGCCCGATATGCCCGCGGAAGCCAAGCCTTCCCGGATCATCGTTGTCGGGGATACGGACATGGCAAGCGGCCTTATCAGCGCCGCCCTGGGCCGCCGGAATCTGGATTTCCTCCTTCAGGCGGTGGATTGGCTGGCCAACGATGACGATATTATCGGTATCCGCAACCGGAGCGCCCAGATGGGGCGGCTTGACCGGATAATCGATCCCGCAAAAAAAGCGGCGGCCATGAGTTTTTCCCAGATCCTCAATGTGGTGGTATTTCCCCTGCTGGTAATTATTCTGGGCATAGGCATAACCTGGCGGCGGAGGATTCGGGCCGCCGGTCTTGATGAAGATAAGGAGCATTCCGATGGTGTATAAACAAAAACTTGCGGTTCTTTCCGGCATAGTAGGGTTTTTGGCGCTGATATACATAATAAGCCTGGTCTTTGAGCCTGAGCGGATGGGCCGGCGGAACGCCGCGTTTACCTGGCTTGATCCAAAAACGCTTGATCTGGTTGAGGGTATCAGCATTTCCGGTCCGGGAAATTCTGTGGTGGTTGAGCTGGTGCGGAAAGATAATGCCTGGTATGTCTCCCATGAGGGTAACGAGTATCCCGCCCGCCAGTTCCGGGTGGACGATTTTCTGGGCATCCTGACCCGCCGGGCCGCCTATCCGGTCCGGGCATCGACCCCCGCGGCCCATGAAGGGCTGGGACTTACCGAAGACGCCGCGTCCCGGATCGTGCTTACCGGCCCCCCTGCCAGGGGGGGGGCCGTGCTGCTGGACCTCCTGCTTGGGCAGGGGGATCTGACGGGACAGGAAATTTATTTGCGAACCGCCGGCCGGAACGAAGTTCGATCCGGGGAAAATCTTTTTTCGGGGTATATTTCAGGTTCCCGTACTTCCTGGTACAACCTCAGGCTTTTCCCGGAAAGCGAAAGCGGTCAGATTGATGTGAGCATGGTTCAACGCCTGACCGTATATCCCCCGGAGCCCGCCGGCCCGGAAGGCGGGACACCGGAGACCCAGATATTCTCCCGGGAGGGGAGGGGCTGGAATTTCAGCGGAATCGCGGAAGCAGCCGGTCCGGACAGTGCAAAGGTAGATTCGTATATTCAGGGTATATTAAACGCCGAAGGGGACGATTTTTCTTCCGCAGCCAGGCCCGAAGACCCCATATTTAACGACGGCCGTATTGTGCTGGAACTGGAAGACGGCAGCATCAAAACCCTCAAGCTGGGCAGGGAGGATGAATCCAACCACCGGCTGGCCACTATTTCAGGGTCTTCCTGCGTGTATTCGCTGGCCGGCTGGCTTAGCGGCCGGCTTTTCCGGGAAGCATCGTATTTTGAAGTGAGCGATTGAAAATACCGGGCGTTATTTTGTAAAGGAGCCCCATAATGAAGAAGCGCTTTTTCAGGTTAGGTATGTGCGTCATGCTACTCACCTTGTCCTGCGCGTCTCAAACGCCGGTAGAGACTGGGGAGCCGGTTAATACCGGGAACGGCGTTACCCTTGACGAAGCGATTGCGGATATGGCGTCTTATTACGCGGCAACCCTGCCCGCCAACGCCAAAATCGCCCTTACCGGGATCGAAGCGGAGGCGCGGTTGCTTTCCGATTATATTTTCGAGGAACTCTGGATTCATTTTGAGGACCGCTCCTCTTTTGCCCTGGTGGACCGGAAAAATATTGAACTCATACAGAAAGAACTGGACTATCAGCTTTCAGGCGCGGTAAGCGATGAGTCGGCCCAGTCTGTTGGGAAGCAGTTTGGGCCGCAGACCCTGGTGTACGGCAAAATTACGCGGCTGGGCGGGGAGTACCGGCTCGTGGTTCACGCCACGGATGTGGAGAAGGCGCTTACCAGTATCCGGTCGGCGGCGGTGCTGCCCGACCGGCGTTTTGCCGCGCTGCTGGAAACACCCTCCGGCGGCAGGGCCGGGGCGGGCATGACGCAGGTTCTCTACTCCGGCGCGGATAACCCGTGGCGCTTTACCGTGCAGACCGACAGAAGCGGCGGCGATTACCATGACGGCGAGTATATGACCCTCCGTATCTATTCAGAGCATGACGCATATTTCAAGATCACCCATATTGACGTAAACGGCAACGCGCAGGTGATTTACCCTGTTTCACCGCGGGATAACAATTTCATAAAAGCCGGGGAGACCCGGCAGATTCCCGATAATACCCGGTTCAGGATGACTCAGCCCTACGGCGAGGAAATGATACTGGCTGCCGCGTATGAAAAATCCTTTGCCATACAAACAAACGGGGCCGCGCCCCTGTCGAACCGGCTCCTGACGCGGGGCCTTGTGGTAGAGCGGGAGGACACCCGGACGGATATGCGCCCGGAAGCCACAGCAAAATTTACCTACAGGATTGGGCCGTGATTAACTGAAAGACACGAGAAAAGGGGGTTATGATGAAATCGCCGATGGTTCACCCTTGCAGGACAAAGGTTGTTTTCCGGACGCTTGGACCGCTTTTTGCTGTATCTCTGTTGTTTGCGGCGTTGTTACTGACTGTTTGCAGCCGTCTGGACCGGAGCGAGGCGACATCAAGGTCTACCGCCCAGGAAGGCCAACCAGCCCAACAAAGCGCCGCATCGGTGGAGGCGGCGGATCCTGAGCAGAAATACGCCCTGGTTATCGGGAACGGGGCGTACCGGAATATTACGAAGCTCAACAACCCTGTGAACGATGCCAGCGACATGGAAGCCGCGCTGAAGGGGCTGGGCTGGACCGTGGACCTGGTGATCAACGGGAACCTTGACCAGATGGAAAGCGCCGCGATACGCCTTAAAAACCGCTTGTCCGCCGCCCGGAACAGCTACGGCTTTCTGTTTTACGCCGGGCATGGGGTACAATCCGGGGGTGTCAACTACTTGATACCTGTGGACGCGAATATACAGAGCGAAAACTTTCTGCGCCAGCGGACGGTGTCTCTACAGACCCTGCTGGATGAACTGAACAATGCGGGGAACGAGCTTAATATCGTGGTGCTGGACGCCTGCCGGGACAATCCCTTTGGCTGGAGCCGGGGTGGAAGCCGGGGCCTCCAGGTAGTGAGCAACCAGCCTGCGGACAGCATCATTGTGTACGCCACCAGCGCGGGGAGTACCGCCGCGGACGGCACGGGCCGGAACGGGCTTTTTACTACTCACCTCCTTACCAACCTGAAAAAGCCGGGCCTTGAAGTAAACGAAGTTTTCCGTCTGACCGGCGCGGACGTGCGCCGGGCAAGCGAGGGTGCGCAGATACCGGCGATCTACTCGCAGTTTTTCGAAACAGCGTATTTGGGAAACCGGCCCTCCGCTGTAGTACAGCAAACACCCCCGCCGGTACAGCCCGCAACCCCGGCGGTGCAGTCTGCGCCAAAGCCAACTCCCGCCCCCGTACCGGTACAGCCCGCAGCTCCGCCGGTACAGCCCGCAACCCCGGCGACTGCCCCTGTCGCTCAAACCCAGCGGCCCGCACCGGCGGTACAGCCAACTCCTGCGGTGAATCCCCAACCGTCACCGCAGCCAAGCCCCGCGCCGGTGCAACCCGCGCCGAGCCCTGTGCCGGTACAGCCTGCGGCCCCGCCGGTGGTGGACCCCCGGCCCGCATCGGCGAATATGGTGTTTGTGGAGGGCGGGACCTTCCAGATGGGCAGTACCAATGGCGATAGTGATGAAAAGCCGGTGCATACGGTAACGGTCAAAAGTTTCTATATGGGGAAATACGAGGTAACGCAGGAGGAATGGACCGCGGTAATGGGAAGTAATCCCAGTAATTTCAAGGGCGATAACCTGCCGGTGGAAATGGTAAGCTGGAATGAGGCGGTAGAGTACTGCAACCAATTAAGCCTAAAGGAAGGGCTGACCCCGGCGTATCGTGGGAGCGTGGACAGTCTGGTGTGTAATTTTAACGCCTCGGGCTACCGGTTGCCCACGGAGGCGGAATGGGAATACGCAGCGAAAGGGGGTAATAAAGATTATATATCCTACGAATATTCCGGCGGGAAGGGTGTTGACGGGGTTGCCTGGTACAACGGGAACAGCGGCGGCAAGACTCATCCGGTAGGTACGAAACAGCCCAACAGCCTGGGTTTGTACGACATGAGCGGCAACGTGTGGGAATGGTGCTGGGACCGGTTTGGGAACTATAGATCCGGGAGCCAGACCGATCCAGCGGGCGCGTCCTCGGAGACTTTCCGCGTCTATCGCGGTGGTAGCTGGAGCGATGGTGCCGCTCACATGCGGTCCGCCAATCGGGACTACTTCATTCCGTTTTATCGGGGCAACACTCATGGCTTCCGGCTTGTACGTCCCTAAAGGGCCGTTTGCCGATAGGAAGGATATATGCGCCCTATTGCCGCCGCGAAATTCACCTACCGGATTGGGCCGTAATTAACTGAAAAACACAGGAAAAGGGGGTTACGATGAAAAAGAGTATTTTGTTGTTATTGTCTTTGGTGCTGTCATTATCTTCTATCGCGGCACAGCAGAAATACGCCCTGGTTATCGGGAACGGGGCCTATACTGGCATTACCCCGCTTAACAACCCGGTGAATGACGCCGCCGACATAAGCGCCGCCCTGCGGGGTCTGGGCTTTACGGTGGATCAGGTGATCAACGCGGGCCGGGTGCAGATGGAAGAAGCGGTAACGCGGCTCAAGGCCCGCCTGGGCGCGGTGCGGGGTTCCTACGGCTTTTTCTACTATGCGGGCCATGGGGTGCAGTCGGGGGGTGAAAACTACCTGATACCGGTGGACGCGAACATCCCCAGCGAGGCGTACCTGCGGGACCGGGCGGTGTCGATGCTGGCAATACTGGACGAGTTGAATGCGGCGGGTAACGTCCTGAATATCGTGGTGCTGGATGCCTGCCGGGACAATCCCTTTGGCTGGCGGCGGAGCGGCAGCCGGGGTTTACAGGTGGTGAGTAACCAGCCCGCCGACAGCATCATCGTGTACGCCACCAGCGCGGGCAATACCGCTGCGGACGGCACGGGCAGGAACGGGCTTTTTACCACCCACCTTTTGAACAACCTGAAAAAGCCCGGCTTAAGCGTCCGGGATATGTTCGATCAAACCGGCGCGGATGTGCGCCGGGCAAGCGAGGGCGCGCAGATACCGGCGATCTATTCACAGTTTTTCGATGTGGCGTATTTGGGAACGAGGCCGGCCGCTGTGGTACAGCCAACTTCCGCGCCAGTACCCCAGCCCAGCTCTGCGCCGGTACAACCTGCGCTGAGCCCCGCGCCGGTACAGCCCGCGGCCCCGCCGGTGGTGAACCCCCGGCCCGCGCCGGCGAATATGGTGTTAGTGGAGGGCGGGACCTTCCAGATGGGCAGTACCAACGGCCAAGATTGGGAAAAGCCGGTGCATGCGGTAACGGTAAAGAGTTTCTACATGGGGAAATACGAGATAACGCAGAAAGAATGGGCGGCGGTAATGGGAAGTAATCCCAGTGGGTCCAAGGGCGATACCCTACCGATGGAACAGGTAAGCTGGAACGAGGCGATAGAGTACTGTAACCGGCTGAGCCTGAGGGAGGGCTTAACTCCCGCGTACCGGGGGAGCGGGAACGCCATCACCTGCGATTTTAACGCCACAGGTTACCGGCTGCCCACGGAAGCGGAATGGGAATACGCGGCGAAGGGCGGGAATAAAGACCATATATCCTACGAGTATTCCGGCGGAAACAGCGTTGACGGGGTTGCCTGGTATAGAGAGAACAGTGGGAAAACTACCCACCCGGTAGGAACGAAACAGCCCAACAGCCTGGGTTTGTACGACATGAGCGGGAACGTGGGGGAATGGTGCTG
>JAISAN010000082.1 GCA_031266635.1 Treponema sp.
TCCGGCTACAGCCGGGATTTGGGAATCCGGGGCCGCTTAATCGCCAAGCTGGAATATTTTAACCCCCTGGGAAGCGTGAAGGATCGCATCGCCCTGGCGATGATCGAAGACGCGGAAAAACGGGGGCTCATTAGCGGCGACAGCGTGATCATCGAACCCACCAGCGGGAACACCGGCATCGGCCTGGCCTTTGTGGCCGCCGCCAAGGGCTACCGGATCATCCTGGTGATGCCCGACACCATGAGCGTTGAGCGGCGGAACCTGCTCAAAGCGTTAAACGCCGAACTGGTGCTGACCCCCGGCAAGGACGGCATGAAGGGGGCGATCCGGAAGGCGGAGGAACTGAAAGCCCAGATACCGGGGGCCTTTATCCCCCAGCAGTTTAACAACCCCGCCAACCCCGAGGTTCACCGGCGGACCACCGGCGAGGAAATCTGGCGGGATACGGACGGCGGGGTCGCCGCTTTTGTGGCGGGCGTGGGCACCGGCGGCACCGTTACCGGGGTGGGGGAATTTTTAAAGGAGAAAAACCCCGGCGTAAAAATTATCGCCGTGGAACCCTACGATTCGGCGGTGCTTTCGGGCTCCGCGCCGGGGCCCCACAAGATCCAGGGCATAGGCGCGGGGTTTGTGCCGAACGTTCTCAACCCCAGCGTTTACGACGAGATATTCAAGGTTCGTACCGAAGAAGCCTACCAAAGCGCCCAGCGGCTCGCCGCCCTGGAAGGGCTTCTGGTGGGCATTTCCTCCGGCGCGGCGGTCTTTGCCGCCACCCAGCTTGCCCGGAGGCCGGAATTTGAAAACAAGATCGTGGTGGCCCTGCTGCCCGACACGGGGGAACGGTATTTATCCACCCCCCTGTTCGAGCCGCTGGAACGCCCACGGTTTTAATTTTTTAAGGCGGGCCTTATGGTATGCGGACATTCGGTAGAAGTCGAAGAAAAATTTTCCCACATCAGTAACCGGCACCCCTGTTTTTCCGGGGCGGCGAACATGAACCGGGGGCGGGTCCATCTGCCGGTGAGCCCGGCCTGTAACATTCAGTGCCGGTTTTGCCGGCGGGACTTCAACAAGACCGAACAGCGGCCGGGGGTCAGCGCGGGGATTCTGCGGCCCGAAGAAGCCGCGGGACTGGTGGAACGGGCGCTGGAGATATGCCCGGAGATTACCGTGGCGGGCATTGCCGGCCCCGGTGATACCCTGGCGACGTACCACGCCTTACAAACGTTTGAGCTGAGTCACCGGGCCCATCCCGAACTGATTAACTGCCTCAGCACTAACGGGCTTCTGCTGGAGCGGTACGCGGACGACATATTCCGGGCGGGGGTCCGGACCCTGACGGTAACGGTGAACGCGGTGGACCCCCTTATCCTCGATCAAATTTGTTCCCAAGTTATGCTGGACGGAAAAACATACACCGGGCCCGAGGGGGCGGCCATGCTGATCGAGGCCCAGAAGCGGGGCATACAAAAGGCGGCGGCGCTGGGGCTTCTGATCAAAATCAACATTGTCCTGATACCCGCCGTGAACGGGAAGCACATCGGGGAGATCGCCCGGACCGCCGCCGGCCTGGGGGCGGGGCTTATCAACATCATCCCCCTGATCCCCCAGTTTGAATTTGCCGGGACCCCGCCCCCGGACTGTGTGGAACTTGCCCAGGCCCGGGAAGCGGCGGAGGCCTATCTGCCGGTCTTCCGGCACTGCCAACATTGCCGGGCCGACGCCTGCGGTATTCCGGGCCGGGGGGATCTCTCGGCCCTGCTGTACGGCGGCCGGCAATTCGCGGAGACTTTTTCCCACGGGTAGTAGGCTGATTGGACTAAAAAGAGGAATAAGCAAATGAAGAATTTACCGCAAAGATCGCCAAGATTACGCAAAGGACACAAAGAATACGTGGTCTTTGTGAACTTTGTGTCTCCTTTGCGCCCTTTGCGGTTTCTCTTACTAAGCAAGCTGCTGGGAGCCTGTGGGTATTAACAATGAACACGAGAATGGAAAGATAAAAGGAGGTCTTTGGGTATGAGTAAATTTGTTGACCGGCCCCGGTATAGCTGCGCCCTGGGCGGGGCCATGGGAACCCTGCGGGCCATGGACCGGACGATTGCCATTATCCACGGTTCCGCGGGCTGCGGCGGGAACATCACGAACGCGCTCAACGCGGGGGCGGGGTATATAGGCGGCGGCTACTGTGGGGGTTACGCCGTGCCGAGTTCCAACGTGGTGGAGCGGGATGTGGTATTCGGCGGGGAGACCCGGCTCCGGGAGCAGATCAAATCCACCCTGGAACTGATAGACGGCGACCTCTTCGTGGTGATCACCGGCTGTATGGTGGACATGATCGGGGACGATACCCGTGCGGTGGTGGCGGAATTCAAAAACGCCGAAAAGCCCGTTATCGCCGTTCCCACCCCCAGCTTTAAAGGCAACGCCTTTTTCGGCTATGAGCTGCTGGTCAAAGGGCTCATCGGCGGGTACATCGAAAAGTCCCCGGAAAAAGATCCGCTGTCGGTGAATGTGCTGGGGGTGGTGCCCGCCCAGGACGTGTTTTGGAAGGGGAACCTCCGGGAAATAAAACGGCTCCTTGAACGGCTGGGCCTTAAAGCCAATACCTTTTTCGGCGAGGGGGAAACCCTGGCGGATTTTAAAAAGGCCGGGCGGGCGGGGCTCAACATCGTGGTCTCCAACAGCTTCGGGATCGACTCGGCGAAATATTTTCAGGAAGTCCACGATATTCCCTACATTGTTACCCCCTTTCCCATCGGCGCGGTGGCGGGGGAAAATTTTCTGAAAACCGTCAGCAGCGCCCTGAAACTCGATCCCGCCCGGACGGCCAATGTCATCGCGGAGGAAAAGCGCGTTTACTACAATTATCTGGAACGGATCGCCGACCTCTACAACGACATCGATCTCCAGCGTTACGCCGTGGTGGTGGGGGATTCCAGCTACGCCCCGGCCCTGACCCGTTTTCTTTCCGATGAGCTGGGCTGGTTGCCGGAGGTGGCGGTGGTGACGGACCTTCTGGACGAGAACCAGCGGAAGACGGTGAGCGCCCAGTTTGCCGGCCTGGACTCGGGCCTAAAACCCAACGTACATTTTGACAGCGACGCCTCATCGGTTAAAAAATATCTGCGGGACGCCTGGCCCCGGAACCGGAACAACCGGTATTACGATTCCTTCGGCCCCGCGGTGGTTCTGGGCAGTTCCTTTGAGCGGGAGCTGGCCCAGGAATTCGGCTTCCCCCTGGTGCCGGTGAGTTTTCCCCTGACAGGCCGCTGCGTCATGAACCGGGCCTACGCGGGATTTAACGGCGGGCTTTCCCTGACGGAAGACATTATCACCTACCTGGTAGCGGGCCGGTAATCTTATAAGGAGAACACTATGAATTTTCTGGAAGCCAAATCAGCGCCCAGCCGGGAAGACCGGCTCCGCGCCAGTATTGCCTTCGGCGGCACCTGCGCCCAGGTACGGACCTGCGCCGCGGCCCGGGCCAACGGCTGTACTAATTTATCGGCCCGGCTTTTTACCATGGCCCAGGGCTGCCAGTTTACCCTGAGCCTGGCGATTCTCAACACCCTGCGGAACGCGGTGGTGATCATGCACGGCCCCATCGGCTGCGGCATCTGTTCCATCGGCAACCTGGGGCAGAACAAAACCTTCAAGCAGCTCCGGGACCCCTCGTCCGAAGGGCTTATCTGGCTGAGTACCAACCTGGATGAACCGGACGTGATCGGCGGGGGAGAAAAAAAATTGCGGGAAGCGGTACTCTACGCGGACCGGGAATTCCGGCCCGAGACAATCATCGTCTGCAATAGCTGTGTCCCCGCCCTCATCGGCGACGACATCGACAGCATTTTACAGGATGTGCAAAAAGAAACCGCGGCGCTCATCATGCCCATCCACTGCGAAGGGTTCAAAACAAAACTCATGGCCACCGCTTATGACGCGGTGTACCACGGCATCCTCAAAAAGTACATCCGCCGCCCGGACCGGAAACTCCCCCTCTGGGAAAGCGATGTGGACAATATGCGGGAAGCCTACCAGCGGAGCCGGAACGTGAACATCCTCAACGTCGGTTCCATGAGCCGGGCCGACGAGGTGGAACTCCGCCGCCTCCTTGAAGGGCTGGGCCTCAACGTTACCTTTATCCCCTGCTACGCGGAACCGGAGGATTTCCAGTACGCCCTGGAAACATCCCTGAACGTCAGCATCTGCGGCACCCACGACGATTATTTTGTGGGCCATCTGGAAGAAAAATATAACATTCCCTTTGTGGTGGACACCATTCCCATAGGCCGGAAAAACACCGGCGCCTGGCTGCGGAAAATTGCCGCCCACTTTAATCTGGAACAGGAAGCGGAACGTGTAATCGACGCGGAAAACCGGGAACTGGACGAAGCCCTGGCGCCCTTCCGGGAACGCCTGGCGGGCAAGAGAGTCTACCTCGCCGGCGGGGAAGTGCGGATCCTCGCCACCGCGGAGATCATTCAGGATCTGGGGATGGAAGTGGTGGGGTTTAAGGCCCACCATTACGATCAGTTTGTGGAACCCATCTTCGCGGCCCTGGAACACATTGACGACGTGGAATTCAGCGTCGCCACCCAGCAGCCCTTTGAAATGTCCAACATCATCGCCAAACTGAAACCCGATGTCCTTATCACCCATGTGGGGGGCAACAACATCGCCGCCCGCCACGGCCTCCCCCTGCTGCCCCTTTTCGGGCCCGCCTACAATTACTGCGGCTATTCGGGGGTCTTCGA
>JAISAN010000109.1 GCA_031266635.1 Treponema sp.
TGGTTGTTCCCAAACCGCTTATCGTGCTTTTTGATGAAACCGATGTGCTTGAGGGAGAAGCCCTTATCAGTTTCCTCCGGCAGATACGGGATGGTTTCGCCCAACGGGGTGTCGGGACCTTCCCCGTCTCCATTGCCCTGGTAGGGATGCGGGACCTCAAGGATTACCGTACCGCCGCCAAAGGCGGAGCAGCGCCCAATCCGGGCTCGCCCTTCAACATCAAAGAAGATTCAGCTTCCCTTGCCAACTTTTCCCGGGATGATATAGGGCGGCTCTTTGCCCAGCGGACCGGAGAGACCGGCCAGCAAATTACCGCTGAAGCCCTGGATTATGTTTACGACCAGTCCCGGGGACAGCCGTGGCTCGTCAACAATCTCTTTATGCGGGCCACTATGCGGGTTCTGCAGGACGAGGATACCGAAACGGTTACCCGGAAACATCTGGAAGAAGCCCGAGAACAGATGATCCTGGCCCGGGAGACCCATCTGGATGCCCTGGCTTACCGGCTGGAAGATCCCCGGATACGGGCGGTGATGGAAACACTGATGACCGGGGAACCCGATATACGGCTGGCCGGTGGCGAACCCTTCCGTCTCTGCCTTGACCTGGGCTTGGTGAGCATAGAGCGGGGAACGCCGATAGTGGCAAATCCCATTTACCGGGAAGTTCTGGCCCGGGAGATGACCTTCAGCGCCCAAATGGCCATACCGGAACCGGGATGGAAGTGGGAAAAAACGGACGGAACCCTGGACATGGACGCCCTGCTCAAGGAATTTCAAACCTTCTGGCGGAACAATTCGGAAGTTTGGGAAGAACAGGCGGACTACCGAGAAGCTTTCCCCCATTTGCTCCTCATGGCCTTTCTGCAACGGGTTACCAACGGTTCAGGCCGGATTGAACGGGAATACGCCGCGGGACGGGGGAGGATGGACCTGGCTGTGGAGTACCACGGTTCATGGAATATCCTGGAGATAAAACTCATCCGGCAGGGCCGGACTTTTGAGGCCGTGATGGAGGAAGGGGCACGGCAGACCCAGGGCTACCGGGACAGTTTTTCCAAAGCTTCCGGAGGGCTGCGGGAGAGTCTCCCGCCCCTGTGTTACCTTGTCATTTTCGACCGGCGAAAGGAGAAACCTTCCTGGGATAAACGGCTGCGATGGATACCCTCTGTAGACAACATTACCGTGGTTGGATGTTGAATTCAATGCCATCGGGCTGGCCCCGGAGGATGCCCCTACGTATACCAACCGGGGAAGAATATATGTCCTTAAAGGCGACAATGACCGGTCTATCGCCGACTTTACCCGGACTCTCAGACTGAACCCGGACTACGCTCGTGCGTATAACAATCGGGGAAATGCGGAAGTAACAAACGCTTTGGGCAGGAATATGCTCCGCCTGGCGGGCGCTTCTTTGGCTTTTCCCGCCTTGTTACCACGGTGTGCCCGGTTTACCCGGCTGCCCGCCGGGGCCGGGAGAGCCGCTCGCGTTTCCTACGGTTGCGTATGCCGCCCCGGTAAAGGTTCCGGTGGCGCTTCCTTTGGTATACGCCGCGCCGGTATACAGGCCGTGGAAATCCGCACCCCCGGATACACTGCCCCCGGAATAAAGCGTGTAAGCTGTTCCTTTTTCCAGAGCGCCGCCGCCGAACAGCATACATACCGTTCCGCTGTATGTGCGGGGCATCTTAAAGGTCATAACCTCAACGCCGTCCGACGACTCAATGTGGTACAGGTTATTGTAGCTGACATTACATTCCACGGTACAGGCGGTCGTTGTGCTGGCGGTGGGTTTGCTGGTAGCGCCGCCCAGCCCAATCAAGACGCCGCCGGTAACGGTAAAGGTGTTGTTGTCGCAGTCAAAGCCTTCTTCCGGCCTGGTGGTTCCCAGCGAAATAATCACGCCCCCCGTGATGGTGAGGGTGCCGTTGCTGTCGATGCCATCGTTGGCGGCGCTGGTACAGTAGATGTTGCCGCCGTTAATCTGAATATGATTCGCGGCGTTAATGCCGTCGTCATACGCCTCAATTTCGATTAAGCCGCCGTTAATGGTCAGCGTTTTTTTGCTTTCCAGGCCCTCGGCGTCGGTAGTATAGGTTTTTATCGTAAATGTTCCGTCATTGATGGTCAGGTTCCCGTCGGCTTTTACGGCCTTGGATTTGCTGTCGTACTGTGAATTATAGGTATATGTTTTGCCGGTAGTGGTAATATCGAAGGTTCCGCCGGAAATGGTGATATTGCCGCCGGCGTTTATCCCTTTGCCGCCCGTCCCGGTACTGAGCATGGTAAAAGACCCGCCGTCAATAAAAAGATCGCCGTCGCACTTGATGCCCGCGCAGCCCGAAGTCTTGTCCGCGTCGCCGCTGGAGGCGTCCCAGAAGCCGTTGCCCGCGGTGTTCAGCGTAAAATCCCCCGCGTGAATGGTGATATCGCCGTCGGCGCTGAAACATTTTGAGCCTGACCCGTACACGGTAATGTCCATAAGCGGCGTTGACGCGCCGGTTGTGCCGATATTAATATCCCCATCGCTTTTTACGCCGTGGACTTTTGTGTCATCGGCGGTGGTGATGATGGTAAAAGTCCCGCCCGTAATACTAACCCCGTCATCCCCCTGTATACCATCACCTTTGGTTCTGGAGCTAAAAACGCCGCCTGAAATGGTTGCGGTTTTTGCGTTAACGCCGTCCTTTACGGCTTCCTTCGCCCAAACGTTTCCGCCGGTCTGGGCGAACGCGCCTTTGGCGGCAATGGCGTGCGCCGTTTTGCCGCATACTTCAAGGGTTCCGCCGCCGCCTATAGAAAAATCACCTTTGCTGTAGAACGCCGCCTTTTGATCGCCCCCCGCCCCGTCAATAAGCCGGTTGGCGGTTTCCTCAACCAGGGTAACGCTCATCGCGCCGGAGCCATCGTTGTTAATCGCCGCGCCGGACGTACTGGTAAGCCCCAGGCCGTTGAGATACAGATTAAACGCGTAATTGCCGGAAATGGTGATCGAGCCGTCCGCGCATATACCCTGGGCCACAATGTTCGCCCCCGCCTGGGTAAGTGTTACCGCCGCGTGGCCGGTATTCGCGCTTACCGCCGCGCCATTGCCCGGACTTATCGAAGGCGCGGCCTCCCCGTTAAAAACAATGACCACCGGATTGGCAATCCCCAGGGCGCTTAGGTCTTTGGAATTGGGAACCAGCGCGCCGTCCTCCGTATCGCCCGGATCGGCGCTTACCTCGGGCGGAACGCCGGAATCCGTTTGGCTGTTTTCCTGTCCCGTATTGTCAGCGTTGCCGGGATGGGACGTATCAATAGCCGGGCTGACGCAGCCTATCCATACGATTGCCGGGATCAGCGGAAAAACGCCGCCCCACAGGAGATTTCGGGTTTTTTTCATAGCTATCTTCCTTTTCTAAAAATATGTAGCAAATTCCGTGCCAAGTGAAAATCCCCCGTTTTTGCCCGGTTAACGCCTTTTATGGCAACAATTACCGGGAAAATTTACGCACCAGGGTAATTTTTTCTCATTTGCGGCGATAATAAAATTGACACATTGTAATAGGGGCAGGGAGGCGCGGTTGACAAACAGGCGGCTATGATTTATTTATAAAAACAGACGGAGGAGGAAATGAAATATAAAATAAACGCCTTATTGATAGCACTTATATTTTGCCTCGCGGCAAGCTGTTCAAATCCAAATCAGGATACTTCCGGGGATACATTTTGGACCTTTAAAAATGCGTCCTACGGGACGGACAGGAACCAGACCTTTAATATGATAGTGCCCGAAGGAAAAGATAATGTCCACGCCATTGTTTATATTCATGGCGGTTTCTATTACTCGGGGAATAAATTGTGGTATCCCTTGTTTCTAAAAGATTACGCTGACAATAATATATTTGCCACCATTGATTACCGGTTGATTAGTCCCATCGGCAAAAATATTATCCACATGGATGATATGCTTGAGGATGTTGATAAGGCCCTGCAGAAGATAAAAGAACTTGCCGGTGAAAAGGATTGTAATATTACCGATTTTATTCTTGTGGGACATTCGGCGGGCGCGCATATCAGTTTGCTTTATGGATATACATATCTTCAGGAACACACCGGCATAGAGATCGCCGCCTGTGTCAGCCTGGCCGGGCCCACGGATTATACCGATGACGATGGCTGGTCATCAATGACATACTACGGCGAAATGGAAAAAAGGCTGGAGACCTTATCATGGCTGGGTACGGAGCTGATCGGGCATGAGATCAAACTTACGCAGGCTGATTGGACAAATCAAGATAACTGGTCTGAATATGCGGCTTATGCCCGGAAAATTTCGCCAATCACGTATGTTTCCGGTCCCGCCGAAATACCGCCAACCTTACTGGTTCATGGGCGGAATGACGTCATAGTTCCCTATAGTAACTCAGAGAGATTAAATGCCGAATTGGGTAAGACTTCCATACCACATAAATTGATTACCGTAGAAAGCCCAGGCGGGAATAATCACATGCTGGGCGGGGAACCGAACCTGACGGATTCCATAGAGCCGATAGAATATGAAGAGCAGGAATGGGTGGATGAGGCAAAAAAATGGATGGAAACATATCTGCGCTAAAGGGAAACCGGATAGCGAATTGGCCGAAACCCGGTATAAATCGCTTGACACCTATCAGTGCCCCGCGGTAGAATGGATGTACTTATAGAGGGGGAGTTAAACGTCATTAAATACGGACCGATCCAATCCG
>JAISAN010000110.1 GCA_031266635.1 Treponema sp.
TCGATAAAGGAATGAATATCCTCCGCCCCCGGATCAAGGGCCAGGGTTCCCGCGTCCAGTTCCCCGGCGATCCGGGCCAGCTCCCCGTCCAGGGCCGCGGCGGTTTCCGCCGGGATGATTCCCTGCCTGCCCAGCATGGCCGCGTGGGCCCGGCTCAGGCGTATATCGTCCTGAGCGAGCCGGGCGTCCACCCCGATTGACGCCTGAAACGCGAAGGCTTCGGCGCCGGGTTTTTCCGCCAGCCGCCCGGCCCAAAGAACGGAGGGGGTTTTAGGGGCGGCCTGATCAGACCGGGAGGAACCGTTCTGTTTTTCAGAAGAATCTTTCAAAAATATACTCCCGCGGCCGGCTCTATTTCCCTTTGCCGGAAGCCCCGGACGCTTTACCTGCTTTTTTCCCCTTCTCCATAAGAGCCCGGACCAGTACCGGGAGGCCGTAGAGCCGGATAAAGCCCCGGGCGTCGGCGTGGTTGTAGAGTTCCCCGGTGGTAAAGCTGGCGATACTGGCGTTGTAGAGGGAATAAGGGGACGCGGCCCCCGCGGAACTGATGGACCCCTTGTAGAGTTTCACCTTCACCGTGCCGGAGACGGTCCGCTGGGTGGCGTCCACAAAGGCGGAAAGGGCTTCCCGGAGGGGAGTAAACCAGAGGCCCCCGTAGATCAGTTCCCCCATTTTCAGGGCCGCCTGCTGCTTGAAGGCGTAGGTCTGCCGGTCAAGGCAGAGGTGCTCCAGTTCCTGGTGGGCGTAGTAGAGGATGCTGCCGCCGGGCGTTTCATACACCCCCCGGCTTTTCATCCCCACCACCCGGTTTTCCACCAGGTCTGAAAGGCCCACCCCGTGGGCGCCGCCAATTTTGTTCAATGCGCGGATGAGGCTTACCCCGTCCATTTTTTTGCCGTTCACCGCCACGGGAATGCCCCGGTCGAATTCGATTTCCACATACTCAGGTTTATTCGGCGCCTTTTCCGGCGGGGTGGTCATGTTGAGCATATTCCCCAAATCAGGCTCGTTGGCGGGGTCTTCCAGTTCCAGCCCCTCATGGGAGATATGCCAGAGATTGTCGTCCCGGCTGTAGGAGTCCTTCCGCTTCATGGGCACGGGGATCTTCCGTTTCTCCAGATATTCAATTTCCTCTTCCCGGCTTTTGATGTCCCAGGTCCGCCAGGGGGCGATAATCTCCAGATCCGGGGCAAAGGCCATGATCCCCAGATCAAAGCGGACCTGGTCGTTCCCCTTGCCGGTGGCCCCGTGGGCAATAGCCACGGCTTTTTCCTTCCGGGCGTACTCCACCAGCACTCTGGCAATCAGGGGCCGGGCGGTGGAGGTTCCCAAAAGGTACTTGTCTTCATATACGGCATTGGCCTTGAGGGCGGGCCACACATAGTTTTCCACATATTCGGCCTTCACGTCCGCCACATAACAGGCCAAGGCCCCCGTATCCAGGGCCCGTTTCTGAATGGCCTTCCAGTCCGCCTCCTGCCCCACATCCACGCAGACCGCGATAATATCGCAGTCATAATTTTCCTTGAGCCAGGGAATAATCACCGTTGTATCCAGCCCCCCCGAATAGGCGAGGACGATCTTTTTCTTCATATATACTCCTTGAATCCCCTATACCATAGCATACCCGAAGAGATTTTTGAAGAGGGGCGCAATAAAGCAGCCCGGCAAGGGCTGTTATTCAAAAAAAGTAGCACACGCCCGGCGCTCAAAAAATGCCCGCTATAACCAGAAAAAGGAGGCGGCCTTTAGGCCGCCGTACGCGCCGCGGACCGCAAAACAGAGAATATTACTATTGCCATAACCGGCCTTTACCGGTATACTAAATACCAGTTTTCGAATGAACCTCGTCGCGTTGAAGATGTCTTGCGAGTTGGCGGGCAGGTTTTTGGGTATGAAACCCCCAACGCGAATGAAGTCAGCGGACTTGTAAAAGGTTCCGTATTTTTACTGTTTTTATGTTTTTGTTGTTCAGAAACTTCAAACCGAAGCTTTGCGGTTTCCGGACAACGCTGATTTCAAAATACGAGCGGTTTTTGGAATAGCGTTGAAAAACAGCTATTAATAAACCACTGAGGCTGTTCCAAAACTTCAGTTTTTGGAACAGCAACCTTAGATTTATATGAAAAAGCGGACATTTGACCGCTTTTTCAAGAGGTTGTTTCAAAACCAACCGGGTTTTGGAACAACCTCCGCTTTTTCCCGTTAATTTTTCAAGGAAACCGCAGACCGGTGGTCCGGGTCCACAATGTGTCTACATGATGGACAAACACTGATCAAGGCCGCGTTTTCAAAACTGAAGTTGTGAGAGGATGTTCTACCCCAGGGGGAGAGAAAATTGTACATCCACAGCTCGTTATCTCATCAAAAGTGGACAATTTTCCCGAATTTCTGAAACCCCGGCCAGAAGACTGGAGAGGTCTTTATAGTTTTTAGCGGTTGTTTAAAAGGAAGGGTATATGAAAAAAGCGGTTTTTATTCGTGGCGAGGGTTTAAACCCCCGCCGGACCGGAGGTCCGAGCTCTGCCGCGCGGTTGTTGATTTTTATATCCGTCATACTGTTTGGCGCCTGTTCCAATCCTGTTTTGAAATGGATAGACACCCCCGCCGCACGGGCGATAAACAGCGGCGACAAGGAAATTATTTCCTTTACCTTCGGCCTGGGCTCGGAAAAGGAAAATGATCTTCCCATAAGCAGAACCCTTGACCAGAGGGGGAATATTCCCATTTCGATTATCTTAACCGGGGTCGATTCCCTCACAAACCTGACGCCGGAGATTCTATTTATCGGCGAATCCATCAACCCGGAGCCGGGGCAAGCCCAGGATTTCAGTTTATCAGTTACTAACCCGGTGGTTTATACCGTTACCGCCCAGGACGGGTCCACCCGTACCTATGGGGTGTCGGTCTATCTCCGGGGCGAGAGCGACAAGGAAATTGTCCGGTTTACCGTTGATGTAAGTTCGGGGCTGACCGCGGAGGGGATCATAAACCAGAAAACCGGAACCATCACCGTCAGCGTCCCCTCGGATACGGTTACGGAGAACCTCACCGTCCATATTATCCATACCGGCAAAACCGTCCAGGACCCCGAGGGCCACTTCTATACGGCGAGCACTTTTGATATGAGCGGCGACTTTTCCACCCCCGGCGAATGGATCGTTACTGCCCATGACGACGGGACAAAAAACTACACCGTTACCGTAGACAGGAAACAAAGCGATGCCAGGGAGATCACCTCATTTGGGTTTCACTTGACCGGAGAAGAGGATATAATCGGCGCCGAGCCCCAGCCCGACGGGAAATACCTTATTTTGGTGGTTCTTCCCCAAGCCGGATATGCCGCGGTGGACGGTGGCAACAGGTTACCGTTTATTGATTTTACCGGGGTCTCCATAAGCCCAACGGAAGAGTCCCCCTTGATTTTCACCAATCCTTTGTCTCTCCCAAGCTACACGGTAGCGGCGGAAAACGGCAGTACCAGAGACTATGTGGTGAGGGTAATCAAGAAAGATATTCCCGCCGACCATGAGGCGGAAATAACCGGCTTTTATATTACGAACCCGCTGATCCAGGGGCTCATCGATCAGACCGCGCGGACAATAAGCCTTGCGATACCTGAGGGAACCGATCTGCACTCCCTCCGCCCGGAAATATACTACCGGGGAGCTTCCGTATCCCCCAGGTCCGGCCAGCCCCAGGATTTTACCGGTTCCGATACGGCTCCGGTAGTATATACGGTCCGGGCCCGTGACGGAAGTTCCCAGCCATACGATGTATCGGTGTATACCATTCCGGCGCCGGCGCCGACAGTTCAGACCGGTACGGAGACCGCGGATGTGGGCGTAGGAACCAATGAAAGCGGAAATTACAACATCATTGTCGAGTTCCCCATCCATATTGAAAATCCGGTTATCAATATCAATTATCCGGGATCAGGTGAAAAAAACGTTACTATCAACAAGGAATATATCAACAACGAATATATCAACAACATGTATTACGAAACAACGGTAAATGATGATGACACGGTGGTCATTATAAATCCCCCGGCCGACCCGCCGGCGCTTCCCCCAGATCCCCTCAATTCCGACGCCTGGATCGACTGTTTTTATTTTACCAACCCGGCGGCGATTGGGGCGATTGGGTCAGGGGCAACAGGAACCGATACCGATCCTATTCCGATCATGGTAACCGTCCCCTACGGAACGGACCGTCGAAACCTGATCGCCACCATCATATATACCGGTAAAAGAATCGAGGGGGTTCCGGGTAACAGTCCCCTGAAAGACGGCCCGCGAAATTTTCAAACTGCGGTGAACTATGTGGTAACGGCGGAAAATGATACCCGGAAATATTACCGGGTAGATGTAACGGTAACGCCGGACACCGCGAAGGAAATAACCGCCTTCTCCTTTGTTGAGGTCTCGCCGACAAATGTCCTTATCAGCGGGGCAGCTAACGGGGCCGATAAATATCCTATTGCGATCACGGTTCCCAAGGAGACAGACCTTAGCGGTCTTAAACCTATGATCACCTACACCGGGGTTTCCATTACGGGGTCAGGTGTTAACGATACTTCCGGCCCCGGTACGGTAACGGGAACCTCAGCGGTAAATTTCAGTTCAAGTGATTCAAGCCCGGTAAATTATACGGTAACCGCCCAGGACGGTTCCGACAAAACCTATGCCGTTACGGTTCGGGCGGAGGAGCCTGAAACTATCGAAATTACGGGCTTCTATTTTACCGAACCCCTGGCAGTGGGGAAGATTAACCAGGACGCCAACCTGATCAATGTAACGGTTCCTTCGGGAACCATGTTGGAGAGCCTCAAACCCACAGTGTATTTTACGGGGATGAACCTGAACCCCGGTTCCGGTATGGCCAACAATTTTGCCAGCCCCGCCACGTATACGGTTACGGGGCGCAGCGGCAAAACCCGGACCTATTCGGTGGTGGTAAGCGCCGTTCCGTCCAATACCAAAGACATCACCCGATTTAGACTGTCCGGGGTGGTCAATTCCGGGCTCATCATCGGCGCGGCGCCGGACGCGGACGGCCTGTATTCCATTTCCGTGCAGGTTCCCGCGGGAACGAATCTTGGCAGCCTGGAGACGGAAATTACCCATACGGGGGTAAGCATCAGCCCCGCGGCGGGCGCTCCCCGGGATTTCAACAACCCCCAGAACTACACCGTAAGAGCGGAGGACGGCAGCGTTAAAACCTACAAGGTTACGGTCTATCCCGCGAATCCCGGTGCCAAGCTGATCACCAGTCTGATCTTTAATACCGTGCCCCTTACGGGAGGAGGGACGGTCCGGGTGGCAGCCGCGATTGACCAGGATAGAAAGACTATCACCGCGGTGGTTCCCCAGGACGCAACTATAACCGCCCTTCGGCCCAGTATCACCTACATAGGGAAGCTGATTAAGGACCCCGGCGGCGGCAGCCATAGCGACAATCCTTTTACGGATACGGGGAAGGATTTTAGCGGAGCGCAGACCTACACGGTGGAAGATCAAAACGGCAGTTCAGAGGCGTATACCGTAAGGGTAACAAGACAGAGCGGCTTTACCGTAACCTTTGAGGGAGAGGCGGAGCGCAGGGTTATTGCCTCCAATACCTTCGATCCAACGACCGGGATCATCACCGTTACGATCAACACCGCAGAAGTTGACGGCCCCTATGACTGGTATATCGACGGGGTCAAACAGGAGGGTTCCGGTTCCACCTTTAGCGTGAACGTGGGGAACGGTTCCTTCTATCCCGGCCGCTATGAAATAATGGCCTCGGGTGTGAAAGGCAATTTACGGTATACCGGCAAAGTATACTTTGTGGTAGCGGGGGGTTCATGATGAAAAAAAGAACGCGGTATTACGCGGTTTTAGCGCTGGCGGGCCTGCTGCTGGGCGGATGCCGGCAGTTGCTGCTTGAAAAACCCGAAGTCCAGGCCCTGCCTCCGGGGATGGGGATCTTGTCCGTTTCCCTTTTGGAAGAGGGGCAGCCGGTCGCGGCGTCCGCCGCGGTCTCCGCCCGGACCATGCTGGCCATAGACCCCGACTTTACCGGCTATGGGCTGGAAATTTCCCCGGATCCGGAGACCAGCAGCGGCTCAAGGATCTATACATCCAGCGACGGTTCCTTCCAGATAATTCTGCCCGAAGGAACATATTCCGTTTCCGCCCTTGGGTACACCGGGGATAACATAAGCGCCAAAACCGAAAGCGCCGTCCCGGTATCCATAACCAGTGGAGCGGAGACGGACGAACACCTAAGCCTCCACCCCTACATGGATGACGCCGTCTACGGCACTCTCCAGTATTCCCTGAACTGGGCGGTGAACCAGATACCGGCCCGGGCGGAAATTTTGGTAGAAAAATTCGATTCGGCGGGAAACTGGAATTCCATACCCATTTCCTTTATCAGCGCACCCATTACCGCCGGGCACCGGCAGGGTACAATTCTGCTTGTCCAGCGGGAAACGGGACTGGTCCAACAGAGCGGCAATTTGAGGCTTCCCCCCGGTGAATACAAACTGACCGCCTCGGTGACCATGGACGGCCCCAACCTTCCGGTAAGCCGGACCGACATAGCCCATGTTTTTTCAAACCTGATCACCCCGGCGGTCTTCTTTTACAGCGCCGGTGATCTGACCGTCACCAGCCCCGGAACCGATGGAGGGTCGGGTTTTATCACCCGCTTTAACTTTGCCCAAACCCCCAGCGCGGTTTCCATAGTCGGTTCCAGTCCCGGCCCCGACGGGACCCGGCTGATCATGGTGATGGTTCCCACCGGTACTGATTTGACCCGTCTTACGCCGGTGGTGGAATGTGCCGCCGGGGCCTTTATCGCTTCCCCGCCGCCCCGGTCCGATCCGGGTCCCGATGGAAAGCCTGTCTGGGACCCCGGCAATTACAGCCGGCCCACCTCCTGGACCGCGGAGGGCAGAAACGGCGTTACCCAGCGGTACACGGTGGTAGTTACCGAAGCGGCGAGTGAGGATTGCCTCATTACGGATATTGCCTTCCAGGAAACCCGCCTGGAATCGGCGCCGAATATTGATCAAAGCGCCGGAACTATTACCGTTGTGGTGCCAAATGGTACGCTTAACGCTCATCCGAATTACGCATTGACGCCGGTATTTTCGTATATCGGTAAGGAGGTAAAACTCGCCAGCAGTACCGA
>JAISAN010000173.1 GCA_031266635.1 Treponema sp.
TATTGGGAGGAGTTTTTTCCGCCCTGTTCCAGCCTGCGGAAGCCGAATAACAAAACCGGCGCAGGCTCTTCATATCACAGGGAGCCTTTCCAGTAGATATACAATCGGCCTTTTATGGCTATTTTCTTGAGGCGTCAAGCAAAATTATCACCGAAAAAATACGCTTTTACCGGCTCTACGTTACCGCCAGCTCCATAAAGGTAACCCGCTGGGAGAGACCCCCCGACTCAATGTCAAATACAATAACGCCGTCGTTTCTTACCAGTTTTTCGCACCGTACATCTTTTCCCTGAAGAAATTCCTTCACCGAAACATCAACGTCATCGGTTTCAATTTCCCGAATATCCACATCCCGCATCCTGCTGTTATCACAGGAATTGAGGATTTCCCGGATCATCTCATACTTCTTCATTTTGACCGCTCCTTTCCCCTTCATGGGGCAATGCCCGGAAACCCGGCTGGTTCCCGGGGACTAAAGGGAACCTCTGAAAACTTCAGTTTTCAGAGGTTTTCATACCCTAAATTTCAAGGTACGAATCAGCGTACAGGCTCTTGTTCATAATAATATCCGCGGATTTTATGGTTTCCATCAGCCTGACATCGCAGGGATTTACAATAGCGGAACTAAGGCCGCACTGGATGGCCATGGCCACCATAACGGAATCCATAATCGGACGGATATGTTTGGGCATCATGTTGGAAATATTGGAAAGGCCCCCGGTAGAATTAAAACCCATGTCGCTGAGCTGGCGGATAAAGTTAAGCACCTCAAGCTGCTTGTCCTGCATACCCTTGATAACCAGGAACAGGGGATCAAACCAGAGGTCTTCCGCCTCCATGCCGAGTTCCATGCCATGTTCCAGCATCTCCTGGCAGTAGGCCATCCGTTCATCGTTGTCCGAGGGAATTCCATGTTTGGCGCAGAGGGCAATGCAAATAGCGTCATTGGCCGCCGCGAGATCGATATTGGAAAGCCGGTCCCCCGCGTCGGCGGAATTGACAATGGGTTTCCCCCTGGCGCGGTTATAAACCGATATGCCCGCCTCAATGGCCTTTTTGTTTGCCGTATCAAGGCACAGGGGTACATTGTCAAAATTTTCCTGCAGCAGCCTGACCGCCCATTTCATCAGCTCTTCCCCGGTTTTTTCGGCGGGGCCGATATTCACATCGAGATACACCGCGCCGGCGTCGAGCTGTTCCTTTGCGCGTTTCAGAATGGGCTCCGGATTTTTGGAATCCATAGCGGCGCGGATCACCGGTGAGATACAATGAATACGCTCGCCAATGGCGATAAATTTACCCATAACAACAACCTCCTGTTAAACTTTGAGTTCCTTGAGAAATTTAACCACCCCCACCGCTTCGTTGGGGGCGACGATGATTTTCCAGCCCGGCAGGTTCTCCTCAAGTTCACCCTTCAGAACGGCAACTTTACCGGGAATGATCAGATTGCGGTTTTTTATCCGGCCCTCAATATCCTTTTCCCTGATAAAGCGGGTTATGGAACTGGCTGAAAGTTTACCGGCGGCCCAGGCGGTAAGCACGGAGTAGCCTCCCGCATCGGAGATAAGCAGATTAACCGGAACCCCGGAGCGTTCCAGTTCGCCGGAGATGATAAAATAGGTCAAGGCAAAATCAACCGTGGTAGCGCAGACCGCGTTTTCATCCGCGCCGTTTAAGGGATAAATCCCCGGTTCAACCTTCATCGGCTTCTGAGGATCCGTGTAGATATTCTGTCTGAGCCCGTACAGGGGCAGGGCCTGGGCATAATCAATGCCGTCCATAATGATGATGGACGCGTATTTCAGCGTGAAAAGGGCTGCCAGCGCTGTTTGCGTGTTTTTATCATGGGGGGCAAGTTTCGCCGCGTTTATTATGGCGGGATACCCAAAAACGCGATCCCCGTCCTTTATGGCCGCCCGCCGGATCTGCACCGCGTTGGCAAAGGTTTCCTTGATCGTGGCCCCGCCCGCGTCAATGATAAGGTTTTTATTGCCCAGGTCCTCAAGGGCTTTAACGGTATCGTATATCGCGTCCAGACCGGCGCCTGAAACTCCCAGGGCCACACCGAACTCCGAAGCCAGGGCGTTCATATCCTGGTAGTTGGAAATATTTGCCCCGTTAAGAACCGGCTTCCGGTCTCCGGCGAGTTCAAGGGCCGCCCGGGCCGCTTCGGGATCGGAAACCTCAAGAATCATGGTGCGGTTTGCCGTCAGGGCTTTTGTTACCGTTTCAAGGAACAGGGTCTTGTCCCCGGAATATTCCACATTAAGAAGTTCCACATACATCCGTTCCCCGATACGTTCATAATCAATATGCTGAATCGCCGGCAGGGCCTGATCGATAGTATCGCCCCGGAGGTTTACGGCAAAAAGATTTTTTGACACAAAGGTTTTTTCGTGCCTGAAAAGCACGGTCTCCCCTCCCAGACTATACTCTGCGTCTCCAACACCGATTTTAATAAGCTTCATCGGCGGAGCGGTCGCCTCGCCAAGCTTTTCCAGGGCGTCCGGCGGCAGGTGGGGGCATTTATCAATGCCTATCGCCCCCTGGGCCACCTTCATGGCAAAGGCCATGCAGGTGGGAATGCCGCAGTCCTTACAGTTTGTCTTGGGGGTAAACTTAAATATATCCAATCCTTTCAAGGCCATAATATGTCTTCCTCCCTCTACCTACATAAGATCCGAAATAAGCTTCGAGATGGCGGCTACCGCGGCGGGATGCCGCATAATAACCGCGTTTGCCCCGGCCGCCAGGGCCGCCGCGGCGGTGGAAATCTCCATAGCGATACCCCGTTCCTCCAGGGGGCCCCATTCGGGTATATCTTCCTCGGGAACAAGGGCCTCCTTTACCGACCAGGCCTCCGCCGACACGGGGGTAATAATAGGCATCTGCAGCATACCGTCATTCTGGGCCAGGGCCGCGCTTTTAACCCGTTCCATGGTGGAGGCCACATATTCAAATCCGTAGCCCGCGGCGGCGGACCCCAGGTTCATGATCAGGCTTTCATTCCCCACCCCCAGTTGAGAGATAAGCACGTTGAGCTGTTTGGCCAGATTAATGTCAACCGAAGATTCCGCCCCGATTTTCTGGCTGTAGGCCATGACCGCCGCCACCGCCACCGCTTTGTAATTTTCCTCCCTGGCGGACATTAAAAGCGCGTTTTTTCCCTGAAGGGCCTCGGCTATCTTCTCAAAAAGTTTCCCGTCCTTTTCGATGTTTTTGCAGCCCTGAATAACCAGGGGCAGGCTCAGGGAACCGGCAACTTCCCGGCACAGGGCCGTACAATCCTCTATGGAAGCGTTTTTTCCGTTGGGATCGGCGCTTTCCAGAACCAGGCTGACAAAGTGCGCTCCCGGCATTTGGCAGGCCCGCTTCGCCGCGTCCGCAACAGTTTCGGCCCCCGCGTAAAAAGCGGCGATGCCGGGTATGTTCCTGTCCGGGCCACGGTCGGAAATTTCAACCCCGATTCGGGGAGGGTTTTTGAAGGGAGCGTCAAAACTGTACAGGGGAAATACATTTTCACCCCCCAGTGTGACGGCGGTATCTCCCGTACCTATCACCACCTCTTTTATCGCGGCCGTGAATTTTTGGGGAACAGGCTTAAAGGGCATGGGTCTCTCCTTACACAAAAATCTCCGCGTTTTCCGGAAAATTTTTCCGCAAAACGCTTGACTTGTTCGACAACCCGGTTGGTTGTCTGCTAACCAAAGGTTAGCTTGCAAGTCTTGCAAAATGCACAGCATTTTGCGGTTTTTAAGCGGAGTTGTTCAGAAACTGAAGTTTCCGAACAAGTCTACTACATAAGCGGTTCAAGGTTCAAAACGGGATGCCCCCGTTCTGTCAAAAATACCGCCAGGGTCTCGACTTCTTCAGTTACGGTCTCGTCGGCAATCATCGCGGTAAAATCGTCCACCCCGTACAGTTCTTTCGCCGAATGGTTGAGTTTTTTCGCCACCAGGTCCTTCAGCGCCCTGGGCATCCACACAATCCGGGCGGGGCCGCCTTCGGCCTTCATAAATTTCCGGGAAGAGATAAACTGTTTGCCATGCCCCATAAAGCCGGGGGTCTGTACGCCGCCACCGGTCATGGAAGCCATCTCGGAGAAGGTCATTCCCAGGGGCGTCATTCCCGTGTGTTCCCGGTTAACGATAACCACCCCATTGGTCATGGGCTCAATGCCGCAGATACATTCAAAACAACCGCAGCTGGTCATCGGGTCCTGCATAATAGAATAGAGCGTAACCTGCTGTAGAGAACCGTGGGAAGCCTGGCTTACCGCCTCATTAACATCTTCCCATATTCCCAGCCGTTCATCGATGATCCGTTCTTTGGTAACCACCTGGCAGGGGCCGTTGGGATCAAGCTCGTTAGTAGCTTTAGCGTCAAGCCAGGACACGGCGCCGCACAGGCCGAGGCGCTCGGGGGTAACAACACAGACATGGGCCGGCGAGAAGGATTGGCAGAGGATACAGTTATAAAAAACCCCCACGCTTTCATCGGTCAGGGACAAAAGGCGGGCGTCCCGCGCCTCGTAGGCCGTGTTTGCCCCGGCCCGCAGCGTTTTAAGCTGCTCCGGTATGGTATAAATGGTAACCTGACATTTATCAATAACCGAGCTGTATTCATCCTTCATTTTAGCGTACAGGGTTTCCCCAAAATGTTTTGCCCGGAAACCGGCTTCAAAAGCGGCCCTGCTTACCCGGATACGGATCATGTCCCGCTGGCCGGTGTGCATAACCCCTTCGATGCAGTTGAGGAAGTGATGTATTTTACGTTCAAATACGGACTCAAAATCACTGTGCATGTTTTTGCCCGCCACATCAACGATGACGCCCAGGGCCACGCGGCTGCCGGCTTCAAAGGCGTCTATATCGGGGCCCACAAGCTCAATGGCATGATCCGTTATATCTCCGGGCTCCCGGCCGCGGACCCACTCAAAACAATCCAGCCGGGAACCGTCAATATCGATCTGCATATCGTTCCGACGGATAATCTCCCCCTCAAAAGCGGTGGAAAAAGCCGCGGGAATATTGATATTTGTTACCTTGATCTTTATATCCCGGGCCTCCAGGGAGGTTTCGATAAAGCTTGCGGTATCTTCCTGGATGATGAGGCTTTTGGGAACCGGCCAGGTGTCTGTGGTATCGTTGGTGATAACCGGAAACCCCATCGCGATAGCGCCGCCGCCGCAGGCGACCACAATATCCGCCACCGGAGAAAAGGCGTTTACAAAGGCCCGGATGCGGTGAAAGGTATAGTGGTCAAATTCCTCCCGGTCGCCGGGCTGGACATTGCCGAAGATCATGGCGGCCCGGTTTACAAAGGATATGATATGGGTAACGCTCCATATATCAGGCCCCACCGGGACAATGCGGACCGGAAAACCCATGCCGATATTCATACGGACCGCCTGATCGATGATCCCGCCGATGAGAAATACAAATATGGCCCGGGACTGATAGCCCTTGATGAGTTCCGCCGCTTCCCGGTCTGAGGGAGCGGGGCCGATAATGACCACAAAACCCGGCAGATCGCCGGTAACCAGGGGAACCCCCAGTTCACGCACCTCCGCGTCGGACAGATGCCCGTGGAAGGGCTGTTCATAGGGTTCACCGCTCCGGGCGTATTTACAGGCCTCGATAACTTCCGCCGCCAGGAAAGCGCCAAAACCGGCCTTAAAAGCGTTCTCAAGACGCTGTTCCCGAAGGATCCAGGCCCGGATCTCCGGAAGACTATCCTCCAGTTCACCCAGGGTGGTGATTTTTTTTGCGAGATAGGTGTAGTGATTGGCGAGAAAATACGCGGAATTCGGCATCACCAGCGGGGCGCTTCCGCCCAATTCCGCCACTGCCTGCTTCAGGTTTTCTTCGGCAATCCGGTACATTTCACCGGCGCCTTCAAATACCCGGTCAAAAAGCAATCTCTTCACCGCTGCTCCTTTGTTCATGAAACGGAAGCGTCAATCCGCTCCTTAATCCGCATAATCTCTTGCCGGGCCTTCCCGCAGGTATCGAAGGGAGACAGGCCCTGCCGGTCGGCGCCTGCCACCCCGTCGCTGAAATGAATCATACCAAAAAAATCCTCCGCCGGTATACGGCTTTTCAGGAATTCCTCGTCTTCGGGGCCGCGGATTTTATTGGCCGCCACCCGCACCTTTTGTACCCCCAGATCCGCCGCCAGGGCCTTGACCCGCTGGTAGGTCTGTATGCTCCTGGCCCCCGGCTCTATAACCACGATAAACTGATCCACCATAGAGGCGGTTCCCCGGCCCAGGTGTTCAAGCCCCGCCTCCATGTCCATAATAACCACCTCATCCCGTTCAATTACCAGATGGGAGATAACCCGTTTTAACATCACATGTTCAGGGCATACGCAGCCGCCCCCGCCGGTCTCCACCGTACCCATGACCAGAAGCCGGACCCCGTTTTTTTCCGTTGAAAACCGGCCGGGGATGTCGTCAACCCGGGGGTTTATTTTGAAAAATTTGCCGAAATTCTCTTTGGTGGAACCGGTCCGCTCGGCAATGAGCCCGCTCATTTTGGAAACGGGGGTAACACGTTCAAGCTCTTCCCCGCTGAAGCCCAGGGCCAGGCCGAGATTGGCGTCCGGGTCTACGTCAACCGCGAGAACGGTTTTACCCTCCGCCGCGTAGAGCCGGGCAAGCACGGCGGCAAGGGTGGTTTTACCAACCCCGCCCTTTCCGGTAATCGCTATTTTCATCAGAAGCGCACTCCTTGTAGCTTGCTTAGACTAAAACGTTTGATTAAGAGAAACCGCAAAGGGCGCAAAGGAGACACAAAGTTCGCAAAGAAAGCCGTATTTTTTGTGTCCTTTGCGTAACCTTGGCGATCTTTGCGGTAAATTCTTCATTTGCTTATTCCTCTTTTTAGTCCAATCAGCCTACTAGATGCCCAGGGCGGCGCGTTTTGCCTCGATACCGCTGATAATATTCTTCACCAGTTCATGGGGATCCTTGTTGATGATATACCCCGCCCCGGTCAACTTCCGGGTTCCTTCGGTGATAAGTTCCATCATCCGGGCGCTGCCCTTGACCTGGGGTTCAATGCCGAGGTAGGTATCAATGCCGGTGGCGACCACATAATTGGCAATCGCCACAGCCTTCTCGCTCATCCACTCGGGGGCACAGCCCACCACCGGGAGCCGGGTTATATCCACCCCCCAGTCCCGGGAAATGCCGGTTACCAGCAGCATCATGCGGCTAATATCCACGCAGGCGCCCATGTGCAGCACCGGCGGTATATCAACCAGATCGCAGACCCGGCGCAGCCCCGCGCCGCAGAGGTATTTGGCGTCTTTGGAAAGCAGCCCCGCCTTGGCCGCCGCCTGGGCGGAACACCCGGAAGCCACAATAAGAATATCGTTTTTGAGGAGTTCCTTCATAATTTCGATATGGGAATAATCGGGCCGCACCTTGGGATTATTGCAGCCCACCATAGCGACCGCTCCCCGGAGCACCCCCGCTTTGATACAGTCTATGGCCGGCTTATAGGACCCGGTTATATCAACATGGCTGTTGGTAACGCCGTCAAGCTCCCGGATAATCTGTTCGCAGGGATAACCGGCCACCGCGGCCTGTTTGTTTTGGGGGATAAATATTTTTGCTTCATTCCGGTTCCCGAAGTTGTCTATCGCCATTTTGACCATGTCTTTGGCCTGTTCCATGGCGGTTTCGCTTTTGAATTCGATATAGATGGAACCGGGGATCCGCGCTATGGGGGAAGTGGTGATAAACTTCGTATGAAAACATTCCGCCAAAGGCCCCAGGGCGGGAAATATACACTGCACATCAACGCAGATCATCTCCACCACGCCGGTGAGCAGGGCATTTTCCTGCTGCAGGAAATTACCCGCCATCCTGACCCCGTGCCGCATGGTAACCTCGTTGGCCGTACAGCACAGACCGGCGATATTAATACCCTTGGCTCCCCTGCTCCGGGCGTATTCGATTAATTCCCTGTTTTCGGCGGCCAGAACCACCATCTCCGAAAAGGCCGGATCATGGCCATGAACGATGATATTAACCATCTCCCGTTCCAGCACCCCCAGATTCGCTTCGGTGGCCCTGGCCGTGGGGGTCCCAAAAAGAATATCCGTAAATTCCGTCCCCATCATGGAACCGCCCCAGCCGTCGGCCATACCGACCCGCAGGCTCTGCCTGACCAGGGCTTCGGCGTCGGCGGTATTCCCCATATTGGTCATGTGCATGGATGAGGCGACTTCCCGGTCAATGGCCCGGGGAGCTATGCCCAGTTCCTGCCACAGCTTTTGGCGCTCGCCGGTGGCCCGGCTGAGGAAACGCAGGGTTCCAAAAGGCTTGCCGTATTCCCAAAGGCCCGCCTCGGCAACCTCGTGGGCAATATCGTATATATCCCGGCCCTCGGTTGGTATGCCCCATTCCCGGGCAAGGTTCAGCAGCTTCCCCTCGTCCCGGACATGGTAGCTGCCCTCGCGGCTTGATTTGTGGAGGACATGGGCGATTTCCCGGCCATGATCCGAGTGGGCCGCCGAACCTGCCGCGGCCATACGCAGATAATTCCTGCCCGCAATGGCGTGGGCGTCCGCACCGCAGATACCCCGCGAGGCCTTTGGAGTTATGCGGCAGGGGCCCATGGAACAAATACGGCAGCATATACCGTTTTCGCCAAAATTACACTGGGGCGTCTGTTTAACCCGGCGATCTTCCCAGGTTTCCGCGCAGGCGGCGCAGGCCAGCTCTTTCAGCCTGGCGGCGTCCGCTTCCATCTGCTCAACGGTGGTAAATTTTTCCTGATTTTTCAACATATTATACTCGTAGGATATAATACTACCGCATTCCAGGCAAAAAAAACTAGTATCGGTTTCAAAACCACTTGCGCGAAGCTCTGGTTCGCCAGCAATTCCGAATTTAACTGTTCCAGAACCTATTTGAGTATTTCAAGGTATCCGGCATTGCTCAAAGCGATGAGGCAACTTGTATCGGCGATTATCAGTTTATCGTAATAGTTGCCGGGCATTGCGGATATCCGATTCCAGTTCTTCGGCGTTTTGGGAAAACATGGAGACCCCGTATTTTCCCAGGAGTTCGGCAAAAGTCCGCTTGGAAAGCCCGGCGGCACAGGCGGCCTGTCCCAGGGACAGTTTTTGGGCCTCGTAGAGCTTGGCCGCCGTGAATATCTGTACATCAGTTGAATTAAGCTCGGTTATTTCCGGCATGGTAAGGGTAAGGTGCATTTCCATGATTTTAGTATATCGTATATATAGGTATTTTGGAACAACCGCCGATCCATCCGGGTGGAATTTATACTTGTAAAAAAGGCGGGCCGCCC